>JAFTKE010000053.1 GCA_017456045.1 Oscillospiraceae bacterium | reverse complement strand
GGGCAAGGCCTGCGGCAAGCAGCTGCACTACGGCATCTGCGGCGAGCACGGCGGCGACCCCGTCTCCGGGGAGTTCTGCCACAAGATCGGCCTGGACTACGTGTCCTGCTCCCCCGTCCGCGTGCCGATCGCCCGTCTGGCTGCCGCTCAGGCTGCTATCAAGGATGGCAGGAACTAAGGAATTACCGGAAGTTCGCAAGCCTAACCGTGACCTGCGAGGATGCAAAAGCGTACATGTACAGCTTGAGCAGTAAACGCAGAGTCCACAAATGGACTGACATTCAGGTAAATCTTTATATCTAAGATATATGCCCCGGTTCTTCGGAACCGGGGCTTTTTTTATTTCGTGGTGTTTTTTACCAATCCTCCACAAAATCGTATGGACTGTGGAGCTTTCGTAAAATTTGCGGCACATTCGACTGTTTTCTGCCGGAGCGGTACAATCATGGTACAAAACCAATTAAAGGAGGCTTGACCATGAATATCAATTACATTCGCTCCGAGGATTACTTCATTCCGGATCTGAAGCTGCCGGAGGAAACCCGGCCTATCGGTAAATGGGGCCGTATGCACCGGGACTACCTAAAGGAGCATCACCCAATCCAGTTCAACAACTTGGTTCTGTCCGGTAACCTCTGGACGTACCTTGCCAACCTAAACGAACAGGCTCAGCAGCGCATGGATACCTTGATTTTCCAAATGCAATCCACGGAGGATATCACAGAAGCACTGAAAGCTGCCGATCCTATGGGCTGGACCCAGTGCATGAACAATATCACCGCCAGAGCGGAAGAAATCATCCGGGAGGAGCTGATTTACAATGGATAACATTGCCCAACGGCTGAAAGCCTATATCGAAGCGCACCCCTTTGATCCCGGCGATAGTGACTATGAAACCGTCTTGGATCAGCTGTATCAAGTTTATCAAGAATCCCATGAATCCGACCCAACGGATATCCGTGATGGCTTCCGGGAGCTGGATGACCTGCTGAGACATTTGCCACTGGAAGATAATAATACCGTCTTTAATCTCTGCTGCAGCCTCTGTACCGCCTATGAACATAAAGCATTCCTGGACGGTCTCCAATATGGGGCACATCTGATCACGGAGTTGTATACAGGCAAGAGAGGTGGTTCACTATGAATCCGGATGTCAAACTGATGGTGCCCATTTCCGAAGCAAATAAAGATTTCTCGCGTGTCATGCACATGGTAGACATAAATGGCCGTGTTGTGATTGAGGAAAATGAATTCTGCAAGATCTATCCCAACGAGGAATTCATTTACCGGGAATATGTGGTGATGCAGCCATTACAGCGCAGCTACACCATTACCGCAGAACGGATCGAATCCATGCGAAACTTGTTCTCGGGCGGACTGAAAGACAACAAGCATCTTTCTTACGGCTTCCTGACCGGCATCCTGCGAGTCGCGAAGGAAAGCATCTTCAGTGGACTGAATAACCTGAAGATCTTCTCTGTCCTCGATAATAAATACAGCCAATACTTTGGCTTCACGGCTGACGAAGTCAAAGAGATGGCCGAATATTATGGCGCTCCGGAAAAGTTCGATGAGATCCGTGAGTGGTATGATGGATACCGATTTGGCCGAACTGAAATATTCAACCCCTGGTCTGTAATAAACTACTTTAGCGATGAATGCGAAGCGAAGGCTTATTGGATCTCTACGGGCAGCAATGAGATCATTGGCGAGATCCTCGCTGAAGCTGACGAGGATATCTATGAACGTCTGAATGCTTTGCTACAAGGGAGATCCTTTACCACATTGATCGACACCAGTGTTATCTATCCGCAGATCAAAAAGAACCCCTCTTCCATTTATAGTTTCCTGCTGGTCGCCGGTTATTTGAAAGTGCTGAAAACTGAGCCCGCTTTCAGTGGGGATCATATGTGTGAAGTAGCGCTTCCTAACAAGGAGATCGCCCATGTTTATAACAAAGAGATCCTGGAAAAGTTGGATAGCATCGTACCACAGTCTACAGCGATCGCGATCCAGGAAGCCATCTACACCAATAACGCCGACGCACTGAAAAATCGATTGCGAAAACTCCTGTTAGAGACTGTGAGCTGCTACGATACCGCTGGAGAGAACTTTTATCATGGTCTTGTCCTTGGCCTTTATGTAATTACGGATAACCGCTATCATATCACGTCTAACCAGGAGTCCGGCGAGGGTCGGTACGATATCCAGCTGATGCCAAAAAATCTCAGCAAACCCGGGATACTGATCGAATTGAAGGCTGATAAGAGATCTTCTGATGATTTGAAGAACCTTGCTCAGACGGCATTGCAGCAGATCTATGACCGCAAGTATGATACAGAGATGACTGCGAAGGGTGTAAAGACGATCTTTAAATTTGGCGTTGCATTTAGTGGCAAGAAAGTAGAAGTCGTTTCTGAATAAATTATCAAAGCTCTCGAAAACCAATATTTCCTGGTTTTCGGGAGCTTTCTGCATTTTAAGTTTCCAGAATATCGCCGATCTCTTCCTGTCGTATTTCTTTCCTCGATGTATCGATGATATTTTCTATACGCTGTTTGTGCTTGATAAACTTCGACCCCGATAAACAGGGCTGACAGATAGGATGAAAATCTCCCTCGATGATGGTCATCGAGGGAGCGCAGTCCATTATTTGATCTCTTGTTCCAGTCCCGCAAACAGATCACATTGGAAAAATTCGTTGATCGTGATACCCAGTCCGTCGCAGAGCTTCTTGATCGTGGAAACGGTGGTGCTGTTGTTGCGGCCGCTGATGATGTTATTCACTGTCGATTGCGTGACGCCGCTTATACTGCTTAGTTTGTTGATCGAGATATCTCGGTCTTGGCAGAGCTGGAGGATCCTCTGTCGTACGGCTTCTCCTACGGTCATGGGTATCACCTCTTTTATGTGAATGATACTGATCGGTACTTGAAAAGATTACCCCTTTTGAGTTAAAATAACTCAAAAGGGGTGACGATGTGAAAGCTTGCACATTTTTCGGGCATAGGGAGTGCCATGGGTTGGATAGGGAAGTGCTTCGTTTGGCGATAGAGGATCTGATCCGGGATGGGGTGGACACGTTTTATGTGGGTGACCAGGGGCAGTTCGATGGGATGGTCTATGGATGTCTGAAACAGCTGCGGGAGGAATATCCCCATATCTGTGTTTCGGTGGTGCTGGCTTATCTTCCGATACACAGAAGAGAAGGGGAGGATATGTCCGATGCTATGTACCCGGAGATCGAGGGACATCCAAGGTTTGCGATCGAACGGCGGAATCGGTGGATGATCCAACGGTCGGACTATTGTGTGTGTCATATCCAGCATACTTGGGGCGGTGCGTATAAATTCGCCCGGATGGCGAAGAGGCGCGGGCTGACGGTCATCGATTTGGGCGGGGCGGAGATCGGCTGATATGATCGGGTGGTCTCGGCGAGCGGATGTCCGATCTCTGCTTGTCGGGCAGTCTGTATACGCCCTGTAGGGAGGGGCACCATTTACAGATGTATGATCTCCATCGGAGATCATCAAGATTCGATCCGCTGCGCGACACAACGCCCTCCCGCCGACCTTGCATCGCAAGGTCGGATCGGATGAGGGTATCTACGTTCCGCAGATCCAATAGGATCTGCGGCGGGGGGCAAATGACCCGCCCCTACACCAAGGAGGCTGACTAAAGCCGATAACCACAACGTTTTTTTATACAGAGCATAAAAAGGACGATATCTATTTTTACGGCGATCCATACCGATCGCCCGCTTTGGCGTGCTGCGACATAGACTGCCATCAGGGGTCGACAGATATGATGAAAACCTCCGTCCGGATCTCCGGGCGGAGGTTTTTGGATATGAAGCCTTATGGATCAGGTGTTTTTGCGGGAGGGGCTTTTGGGATAGGGGGTCTTCACATTGGTGCGCCCGAGCAGGTAGTCTACGCTGACACCATGATAGTCTGCCAGCTTATCCGCCAGATCTAACGGCAGGGGGCGCTCTCCCCGTTCGTATTTGGAATAGAGCGATTGGTCGCACATCAGGTAGTTCGCAAGTTGTTTCTGTGTCAAGTCTCGGTCTTCACGCAGATCTCGGATACGCAAGTGTATCATTTTCATCACCCATCTTAGGATACGATAGGACGTATCGTCCTATTGATTTTTTGGACGATATGTCCTAAAATAGTTTAAGATGGAGCATCCGCATCGAAGTGGGGAGCCGATTTGGAAGAGGAGGAGCGCGATGGATCACAGCACGAGGGCGTATTTGAAGAGACTGTCTGGAGAGAAGCTGGAACATCTATTGCAGGAATGTTTACAAGAGGATGGACTGTCCTGTTATGGTATGTCTCTTCTGGATATCCTGGAAGAGAGCGCAGAACGGGCGGAAAAGGGATCGCTCTTTCTTTCACCGTATGTTCGAGCGTTGCTGGAAGAAAGATGGGGACAGCGTTGCGACGGGTGGGAAGAGTCATGATATGATGACAGTCGTTGGTTGATTTCTTTTGGGAAACGTGGTATCATCGATGACGGAAAAGAGAGCGTACTGCGGGAAGGCAGAGGGTCTGGTGTTGGGCTGGGTCCTCTGCTTTTTCTGTGTCTTCGGGGGGAGAAGTTGATTTTTCATGGGATATATGATAAGATGTGGGAAATCGAGCCAGGAGGCGTTGTTGGATGAACAAGAAAGCGATGTATCCCGGGTCCTTCGATCCTTTCACCAATGGGCATCTGGACATGGTGAAGAAGGCTGCGGCGCTTTTTGATGAGGTGTATGTGGTGATCGGCGTCAATGCCAAGAAGCGGCGGTCCTTCGAGGGGGAACGGATGCGGGACGCGATCCGGCAGACTGTGGCGGAGCTGGGGATCCGGAACGTGTCCGTCACCGTCCATGATGGGCTGATCGCCCAGTATGCCAAGGACAACGGCATCAAATACATGATCCGGGGCCTGCGGAACAACATGGACTACAATTATGAGGAGAACATGGCGGAGGTCAACAAGCTGATCGATCCCGATATGGAGTATGTGTACTTCCGGGCGGAGAACGTGGCGGTGTCCTCTTCTATGGTCAAGGAGCTGCACGGGTATGGGCAGGATGTTTCCGCCTACGTGCCCAAGGCAGTGTATGAGATATTGTGATCAGGAGGATCATATAATGGCAAAGGTAAGCATCGTCGTTCCGGTGTATAAGGTGGAACGATATCTCAGGCCCTGTATCGACTCTATGTGCGCCCAGACGCTCCGGGATCTGCAGATCATCCTGGTGGATGACGGATCCCCGGATGACAGCGGCCGTATCTGCGACGAATATGCCGCCCGGGACAGCCGGATCCAGGTGATCCACAAGGCCAACGGCGGCGTGGGCGCGGCCCGGAACGACGGTCTGGCGGCAGCCACCGGCGATTGGGTCTATTTCTGCGACTCCGATGACTGGCTGGAGACCGACGCACTGGAGAAGATGGTGCTGCTGGGCGAGAAGGAGGGGGCGGACCTGGTCTTTGGTGAGATCTATCAGGTCAAGGGCGAGCGCCGGAGCCTCCAGGTCTTCTATAAGAACGAATTCGCCACCTCGGACCGGGCCATCATCGAGAAGATGGTCGCCGCCAATTTCTGCGGTGCCTATTGTTTCGATCCTCCGGGACCCAGCCCGGCATTGGGATATGGCGGTCCCTGGAACAAGCTGGTCCGCCGGAAGCTGCTGGTGGACAACGATATCCGCTTCGACCTGCGGGTGAAGGGCATCTATGATGACCTGATCTATTCGGCCTATGTGCTGGCGGCTTCTGAGAGAGTGGCCTACGGACATATCCCGGTGTACAACTACCGCCTGCTGGGCGATTCCATCACCCGTACCTACAAGCCCGCGCTGCTCCAGATCAACGAGGCGATCTTCCAGTCTTGGGAGGAGTTTATGGAGAAGTACGGCTATCAGCAGAGCCTGCGTATGCCCTACTATTCCAATGTGATCCGTCGGTTGGATAGCCTGCTGGGGCTGTATTTCTTCAACGAGAAGAACCCGGAGAAGCGTTCCGTGCAGCGGCGTCAGCTGAAGCAGCTGCTCCGCTCGGAGCCTTACTGCTCCGCGATCCGGCTGGGTGATCCGGACAAGTCGCTCAACCGCTACTGCCGGACCCTCCACCGCTGCGCGCGGCTGGGCTCGCCATGGGCGCTGTGGGGCCTGTACCGTCTCAATATCGCCAAGGCCCGCTGGAACAAGCGCAGGGGAAAATGAGATCCAATACCAGCCGGAGAAGGCCAGTGGCTTTCTTCGGCTGATCTTCGTCATGCGCGCTGGTAAATAATTTGTGAAGTGGGTTGCGATCCGGGGTGGATCATGATAGGATAAAGGTAGCGTGCTACGTTTTAGGAGGTGTGGATGTGAAGCGTGGGTTTGGGCCACGGTTTCGGGTGATGCATTGGTGCATCGACCGGTATTTGACCGAGGCATTGGCGAAGATGGATCTGACTGCCTCTCAGGGGCGGATCATGGGGTTCATCGCCAGGCAGGAACGACCGCCCTGTCCCAGGGACATCGAGGAAGCGTTCGGACTGAGCCACCCCAGCGTGTCCGGGACCCTGAGCCGGTTGGAGAAGAAGGAGTTCATCCAGTGCCGTCCGGATCGGGATGACCGGCGGTGCAAGCGGATCTACATCCTGCCCAAAGGGGCGCAGTGCCATGAACGGATGATCCAGGAGATCTCTCAGATCGAGCAGCAAGTGGTGGCGGGGTTCTCACCGGAAGAGGAAGCCGTGTTCACCCAGCTTTTAGACCGGGCGATCCGGAATATGGGCGGGGCTCGTGCCTCGTGTGACAAGGAGGAAGATAAATGATCAAACGATTGGCCCGGTGCATCCGGGAGTATAAATGGCCGGCGCTGCTGAGTCCTTTGTGCATGGCAGGAGAGGTGTCCATGGAGATGCTGATCCCGCTGGTGATGGCGGATCTCTATGACTACGGCATCGCCTTGCAGGATATGGGCTATGTGCTGCAAAAGTCTTTGGCCCTGGTGGCTTGCGCTCTGGCGTCCCTTTGCTTCGGCGGGGCCTCTGCTATTTTCGCGTCCAAGGCTGCCACCGGCTTCGCCAGGAACTTGCGGCACGATATGTTCTATCGTGTCCAGAATTTCAGCTTCTCCAATATCGACAAATTCTCGTCATCTTCGATCGTCACCCGGCTGACCTCTGATGTTGCGAACCTGCAGATGACCTTCCAGATGATGATCCGCATGACGGTGCGCTGCACCATGATGCTGGTGCTGGCGCTGGTGATGGCACTGCGGATCTCCACCCGGCTCAGCACCATCTACATGGTGGCGATCCCGGTGCTGGCCGTGGCGCTGGTCTGCCTGGTGCCCATGGTGTTCAAGATCTTCGACCGGGTCTTCAAGACCTACGACAAGCTGAACAACGTGGTCCAGGAGAACGTCCATGGTATCCGGGTGGTGAAGAGCTTCGTCAGAGAAGCCAAGGAGACCTCCAAGTTCAAGGAGATCTCCGGGGCGATCTTCAAGGATTTCTGCAAGGCAGAGAAGATCCTGGCCCTGAACGATCCGATCATGAAGCTGTGCGTCTACTCGTGTATGCTGTCGATCAGCTGGGTGGGCGCGCAGATGGTGGTGGCTTCCGGGAACCAGCCGGAGGTGGGCCTCACCACCGGTCAGCTCAGCTCCATGTTCACTTACACCACCCAGATCCTCATGGGTCTGATGAACCTGTCCATGGTGTTCGTGATGATGACCATGAGCCGGGCCCCTATGCGCCGGTGCTATGAGATCCTGGTGGAGGAGCCGGACCTGGCGTCTCCTGTGGACGGCGTCAAGAAGGTGGCGGACGGTTCCATCGATTTTGAGAACGTGTCCTTCCGCTATTCCGCCACCGCGAAGCATCGGGCACTGAAGGAAGTGTCGCTGCACATCCCCTCCGGGGCTACCGTGGGGATCTTAGGCGGCACCGGCTCCAGCAAGACCACTCTGGTGCAGCTGATCCCCCGGCTTTATGATGTGTCCGAGGGCGTTTTGAAGGTGGGCGGCGTGGATGTCCGTGGTTATGATCTGGAGGTCCTGCGGGATCAGGTGGCTATGGTGCTGCAGAAGAACGTGCTGTTCTCCGGCACGATCAAGGAGAACCTGCGCTGGGGCAACGCCGATGCGACCGATGAGGAGCTGGTGAAGGCCTGTAAGCTGGCCTGCGCCCATGAGTTCATCGAGAGCTTCCCGGATGGGTACGATACCCACATCGAGCAGGGAGGCACCAACGTCTCCGGCGGTCAGAAGCAGCGGCTGTGCATCGCCCGGGCGCTGCTGAAAAAGCCCAAGATCTTGATCCTGGACGATTCCACCTCTGCGGTGGACACCCGTACCGACGCGATGATCCGGCAGGCCTTCCGGGAAGAGATCCCGGATACTACCAAGCTGATCATCGCCCAGCGGGTGGCCTCGGTGCAGGATGCGGATCTGATCGTGGTGATGGACAATGGACAGATCAGCGCGGTGGGCAAGCATGAGGAGCTGCTGCAGTCTTCTCAGATCTATCGTGAGGTCTTCGAATCTCAGAAGAAGGGAGGGGACGAATAATGCCTCCTGTGAAACTCAGCGGTGACGGCCGGATGGCCAAGGACCCGAAAAAGACGCTGCTGCGGCTGTTGGGGTACATGAAGCCCCACATCCCGGTGCTGATCATCGTATTCATCTGCATCATCGCCTCCTCCTTCGCCCAGACCATGGGCAGCCAGTCTCTGGGGGCGCTGGTGGACGACTATATCCTGCCCATGGTGGAGAGCGGCTCTACCGACTTCGCCCCGGTGTTCCGGTTTTTGCTGGGGGTGGCGGGCATCTTCCTGGCGGGCATGGTGGGTTCCTTCCTGTTCAGCTTCCTGATGGTGAAGGTGAGCCAGGGGACTCAGAAGCAGATCCGTGACGCCATGTTCGAAAAGATGCAGACCCTGCCCCTGCGGTATTTCGATTCCAACACTGCCGGCAACATCATGTCCCGCTACACCAGCGACATCGATACCCTGCGGCAGATGATCTCCCAGTCGATCCCCCAGACCGCGTCCTCGATCGTGACGCTGATCGTGGTGTTCGTGGCGCTGGTGCGCACCTCCTGGATCTTGACCCTGGTGATGATGGTGACGGTGTCCGCGATCGTCTTCGTATCCAAGACCCTGGCTGGGAAGTCCGGAAAGTATTTCATCGGTCAGCAGCGGTCTTTGGGCAAGCTCAATGGCTACATCGAAGAGATGATCACCGGTCAGAAGGTGGTCAAGGTGTTCAACCATGAGCAGGTCTGCAAGGAAGAGTTCGACGGACTCAACGAGGAGCTGCGGGAGAACGCCTTCAAGGCCGGTAAATTCTCCAATATCATGGGCCCCATCAACAACAATCTGGGCTACCTGCAATACGCGGTGCTGGCGATCGTGGGCGGTCTGGTGGTGGTGCATTCTCAGGGGCAGCTGCTGACTCTGGGCCAGCTCATGGCGTTCATGATGCTGTCGCGCACCTTCAATATGCCGATCAACCAGATCTCCAACCAGATCAATGCCATCGTCATGGCGCTGGCGGGCGCGGAGCGGATCTTCGAACTGATGGACGAGACACCGGAGGTGGACGAGGGTTATGTGACTCTGGTCAACGCCAAGATCGACGGGGAAGGGAACATCACCGAGTGCGAAGAGCGTACCGGGCATTGGGCCTGGAAGCATCCCCATCAGGCGGATGGCACGGTGACCTACACGGAGCTGAAGGGCGATATCGTCATGGATATGGTGGACTTCGCCTATGTGCCGGAGAAGCAGGTGCTGTACGATGTGACCCTGTATGCCCATCCGGGCCAGAAGATCGCCTTCGTAGGTGCCACCGGTGCAGGTAAGACCACGATCACCAATCTGATCAACCGGTTCTACGACATCGCCGACGGCAAGATCCGCTATGACGGGATCAATATCAACAAGATCCGCAAGGCAGATCTGCGGCGGTCCCTGGGCGTGGTGTTGCAGGAGACCAATCTCTTCACCGGTACGGTGATGGACAATATCCGCTATGGCAAGCTGGATGCCACGGATGAGGAGTGCATCCGGGCCGCCAAGCTGGCCAATGCCCATGACTTCATCGTGCGGCTCCCCAAGGGCTACGACACGGAGCTGACGGGCAATGGGGCCAGCCTGTCCCAGGGCCAGCGGCAGCTGATCGCGATCGCCCGGGCGGCGGTGGCGGATCCTCCTGTCATGATCCTGGACGAGGCTACGTCTTCCATCGACACCCGTACCGAGGCCCTGGTGCAGAAGGGCATGGACGCGCTGATGAAGGGGCGGACCACCTTCGTGATCGCCCACCGGCTCAGTACCGTCATGAATTCCGACTGTATCATGGTCTTAGACCACGGCCGGATCATCGAACGGGGCACCCATGAGGACCTGATCGCCGAGAAAGGGACCTATTATCAGCTGTATACCGGCGCTTTCGAGCTGGAATAAAAGGAAAAGGGGAGTGTTGCAAAATGACGCAACGCTCCCTTTTTGATATGACAGGTCGATCCAGGACGTAGGGGCGACCATCGGTCGTCCGCTGCTGATCGCCTGCGGCGAAGCGTTTTTGTTTCAAAAACGTCGGACGATGCTCGCCCCTACGATGGAGTTATGGTCATCTCTGCGCTATGGAAGTTTTTATTGCTTTTTAGCGGGATATGGTGTATCCTATATAATTAGGATGTATCATTGGGGACGACTGCCCTCTCAGTGATAGAATACATAGACAGGTGAGATCATATGGAAAAGAAGAGCGTCAAGATCATCGTAGCGACCCACAAGGAATACGAGATGCCCTCGGATGAGATCTATTTGCCGCTGCATGTGGGCGCGGCAGGGAAGACCAACGCCGATGGCACGCCCTTGGAGATCCCTTATACCAGGGACGATACCGGGGAGAACATCTCCAGTAGGAACTACTGCTTCGGGACACAGACGGGGCTGTACTGGATGTGGAAGAATCTGGATGCGGACTATCTGGGCCTGGTACATTATCGCAGATACTTCACCGCTGGGAAGGCCAAGAAGGACGATATGCTGGGGAGCGTGCTGAAGGATGAGCAGCTCCAGCCGATGTTGGAGAAGTACCGGGTGTTCCTGCCTAAAAAGAGACGGTATTATATCGAGTCTGTCTATTCTCACTATGCCCACACCCTGGATGGCTCCCAGCTGGATCTGACCAGGCAGGTCATCGCGGAGAAGACGCCGGGGTATGTGGATGCCTTCGATACAGTGATGAAGCGCACCAGCGCCTATATCTTCAACATGATGATCATGGAGAAGGCCCTGATGGACGATTACTGCAGCTGGATGTTCCCGATCCTCTTCGAGGTGGCGCAGCGGGTGGATCAGACCGGGATGACGGCTTTCGAGAAGCGCTTCTGCGGCCGGATCAGTGAGCGGCTGCTGAACGTCTGGCTGGAGCAGCGCCTGCGGGATGGGACCATCCAAAAAAGCCAGATCAAGGAGCTGCCCTATACGGAGAACGTCAACTGGGGCAATAAGATCAAGGGGTTCTTGGCGGCGAAGCTGTTCCATAAGAAGTATGGCGCCAGCTTTTGACGAGGAGGTTCGGATATGAAGTTCAAATATGTAGTGGTGGGCGCGGGCCTGGCCGGTATCACCATGGCGGAGCGGATCGCCACCCAGCTCCATGAGAAGGTGCTGGTGATCGAGAAGCGGGACCACATCGGCGGCAATGTTTACGATACATACGACGAGGCCGGGATCCTGGTGCAGATGTATGGCCCCCATACCTTCCACACCAACGATAAGGAAGTCTTCGACTACGTCCGGCAGTACACCAAGTGGCATGAGTATCAGCACCGGGTCATGTCCTATGTGGACGGCAATTTCGTCCCCATGCCCATCTCTCTGGAGACGATCAACCAGCTGTACAACATGGATCTGTCTCAGGACGAGATGGAGGCCTTCATCGAAAGCCGCAGAGTCAAGATCGACCAGATCCGTACCAGCGAAGACGTGGTGCTGAGCCAGGGCGGTCACGATATCTACGAGAAGTTCTTCAAGCATTTCACCATCAAGCAGTGGGGCGTCAGCCCGGCGGAGCTTGACAAGTCGGTGATCAGCCGGATCCCCTTCCGCAAGAACCGGGACACCCGCTATTTCACTGACCGGTATCAGGGCAATCCCCAGGGGGGCTTCACCCAGATGTGCCGGCGGATGCTGGATCACCCGGAGATCAAGGTGATGCTGAACACCGATTACAAGGAAGTGATCGGGGACATCGAATATGAGAAGCTGATCTACACCGGGCCCCTGGACTACTATTTCGACGACTGCTACGGCAAGCTGAAATGGCGCAGCATCCAGTTCATTTTCGAGACCCACGACTGCGAGTCCTATCAGCCCTATGCCAGCACCCGTTGGCCTATGGACCATGACTATACCCGGATCACCGAGTTCAAGAAGCTCACCGGGCAGAAGCACGACAAGACCACGATCCTGAAGGAGATCCCCTGCGATGGGGACGAGCCCTTCTACACCTTCCCCACGGCCGAGTGGAAGGAGCTGGCCCAGAAGTACCGGGATCTGGCGGCGCAGGAGGAGAACGTGATCTTCCTGGGCCGGTTGGCAGAGTATAAATATTACGACATGGACGATGTGATCCGCCGGGCCCTGGACTGCTTCGAGACGTTGAAGGGCTGAGATCCAACGAACGCACAAGGGAGGATGAGGAGATGGACCAACTGAACAGACCCAGAGTCCTGGTATTGGTCACGGACCATCCCGGCGGGGGGCGGAAAGAATCCCATCGGTTCGTCCATGTGCGCGATCTATACTACCAGGAGCATGGGATCGATGTGACGGTGCTGAACTTCTCCGGGCAGAAGGACTATATCTATGAGGGGATCCGGGTGATCTGCATGGAGACCTACCGGCGTGAGCCGGATGGTTACGATGTGCTGATCGCCCATCAGCCCAATATCCGCGATCACTACCGTTTCCTGAAAAGATATGGGCACCGGTTCCCCCGGTCCCTGCTGTTTTTCCACGGCCATGAGATCCGCCGGTTCCGTGAGGCGTATCCCAAGCCCTATCCCTATATGGGCGCTTCCTGGGTCAAGACCACGGCCAGAGATCTGTATGACCGGTCTAAGATCGCCATCTGGCGGCGCTACATCCCCAAGCTGCTGGGCAAGACGGAGCTGGTCTTCGTCAGTCAGTCCATGCTGGAGGAGTTCCTGCATTTCACCAGGCTTTCCAGGGAGGCGCTGGAGGGGAGATACCATATCATCCACAACTGCGTGGGACGGCTCTTCGAAGAGGGGCGGTACGATCCTAAAGGGGAGAAGGACTACGATATGGTGACGATCCGCAGCGATCTGGACAGTGCCACCTACTGCATCGATGTGGTGGACCGCCTGGCGAAGGCGGCGCCGGAGCTGCGGTTCCTGGTGGTGGGGAAGGGGAAGTATTTCCAGCACAATGGGAAGGCTCCCAACATCACCTGGGAGGACCGGACATTGGATCACGGGCAGATCATCTCGGTCCTGCAGCGGTCCCGTTGCGCCCTGATGCCCACGAGAGTGGATTCTCAGGGGTTGATGACCTGCGAGATGGCGACCTTCGGGATGCCGGTGATCACATCGGATATCCCGGTGTGTCATGAGGTGCTGGGGTCCTTCGAGAACGTGGCGCTGATCGGGAACGATGCCACAGATGTAGACCTCCCCCAGGTCCTGGAAGTCTTGGAAAAAAAGCTGCCTGGGAAGAAGAACGACAGATACTTCAGCCGGAACACCACCGCCCGTGAGGTGGATCTCATCTTTGCCGCTGTCGGTGCGGCACGTCAGGATCGTATCGAAGCAGGGGGATCTCGATGAAAAGGATACTGCAAACGTGTTTTTATAGGCTCTACTTCCTGTATGCGTCTGTGGCGATCAGGTGTAGTTATCATCATCAATATAAGAAGGGACAGATCCGATATCTTTCCAAGGCGGACTATAAGATCTGGCGCAGGGCGATGTTGGACCTGATGAAGGAGCATTTCCTCCATGACTACGGCTTCACCTCCCGGATCGTGTACCAGACCTTCGCCAAAGCGAAGATCGAGACGGTCCGAGTCCGTCCGGTGGAGGATGTGACCACACCGATCGTGGTGCTGTGTGTCAAGAACGATCTGCAGCGGCTGACGATGCTGGTGGAGCATTACCGGATGCTGGGAGTGGAACGGTTCGCCTTCGTGGACAATGGCTCCACCGACGGCACCTGGGAATGGATGCTGGAGCAGCCGGACATCGATCTGTTCCGCACCGACGAGCTGTATAACTGCTTCGCCAAGGAAGGGTGGCTGTGCCGGGTGGTCAGCCACTACGGCTTCGGTCGGTGGTACGTGCTGACGGATTCCGATGAACTCATGACCTACATCGGCATGGAGGAGCATCCGATCCGAGAGCTGGTGGCCTGTGCCGAAGCCGCAGGCGCGGTGAGAGTGAAGGGGCTGAACATGGATATGTACGCCGACAGCCCCCTGTATTCCATCGCCTCGAAGGAGGTGGATATCCGGCAGACTTACTGCTGGATGGACAAGGACAGCTATCGGCAGATCCCCCGGAAGGTAGCCGGTTCCACCATCACGGCTGTGGTGGGTGGCCCCCGGGACCGGGTGATGGGGGTGCCTTGCTCGGTGATGAAGTATCCCCTGGTGTATTTCGCGCCCGGTACCGTCAGCGCGGATGCCCATTTCCAGTTCCCTTACGACAAGATCGAAGCGTCCCCCTTCTGGATCGGTATCCTGCACTATAAGTTCCTGGATATCGACAAGAAGGAAAACGAACGCAGAGCCAAGCTTTATCAGGAATTCTCCAGCGGACTCAATAAATCCGCCAACTATTATACCAAATATGTGGAAGCCACCAAGGACAGCGTCAACTTCATGTATGACGGGAGCGTCCGCTTCCAGTCTTCCCAGTCGCTGAAGCAGATCCCCCTGATCCGACCGGTCCCTTTCGGACAGGACGTTCATGAGCAGACCCGGTGATGGGGATAGCGAGACCTTGGAGCGCTCCGTTGAAGAGGGACGCTCCAAGGTCTCGCTTGTTCGCGCGTAAAACAGCCTGCCGATCTGGCAGGCTGTTTTTTGTCGGGGCGATCAGAAGGCTGCGGCGGTTTGCAGGGATGCGCTGATCGAGCCGTCTTCGTAGATGATGATCGGGATGTGGTGGATCTGGATAGTGCCGTCTTTGTAGGTGGTGGTGATCGTGATGGTGTCGGAAAAGTGGGACAAGGGCGTGGTGGGGTCCTGCTCCAGCTCCTCCAGAAGCTTGTTGGAGTACATCCAGTCGATCAGCAATGGGGCGGTATCCTCTGATGGGAGCTTTGTCACGGTGATGTCGAAGCCCAGCTGGTAGTCGGTGGCATCCCGGAATGCGGTGACTTCGCCGTAGCCTGTGGTGGTCTGGATGCGGACCGAGGCTACTTCGTCCCAGTGTTCACACTGGATCTGGAAGGAGCCGTAGCGCAGGGTGCTGATGATGTAGTTGTCCCGGCGCAGGGTCCTTCGGTGGCTGAGTCCCAAGACGTCGGTATCGTCCGGAAGGTCCATCAAACGCGCTTCCAGTTCTGCCGCCTGCTGCCGCATCAGAGCTTCGGTGGCTTCGGGGGTCAGATCTCGGGTATCCGTCACGTCCATGTAGTAGATCAGGGGCAGGATGATGTCCTCTTGCAGGGGCGTTTCTACCGCATCAGTGGAATGGGCCAGGAAGGTCAGCTGGTAGCCATGCTCGGTGGGAGGCGTTGTCGTGGGGGACGTTTCAACGGGGGAAGCTGTGGATGGATGGGTCGTGGGAGCCGTTTGGGCGGGGGTAGGGGCGGCGTGAAGGGTGTCGGCGATCGGTGCCTCGTTGCTTTGGCCCAGGGTCAGTGCCCCCACCAGACAGACTGCTGCTACGCTGAGCGCGATGCCGGTGATGCGTCGGGTCTGCTTCTGTCTTGCTACATAAGTATCCCTTCGGTGGAACACGCTTTCGGTCATTTCTTCATAGTTCTTCATAAATAAAGCCCTCCTCGTCTAATTTCGATCGCAATGCCTGCCGGGCACGGTACACCAGGGTCTCCACGCTGTGGGTGGTCTTTTTCATGATGGCTGCCGCTTCCTTGTTGCTGAAGCCCTCGAAATAGATCAGCCACAGTACCTGGCGGTATTCCGGCTTGAGCCGGTGCAGCATTCGGCGTACCGTGTGCCGTTGGTCCTTGTGGATATAGGAACGCTCCAAGTCTTCTTCGTCCTGGAGCTGCTGCGCGGTGGTGGTCGTTTCGTAGAGACCGCGGCGGGCTTCTTTTTTGATGTGGTCCAGAGCCACGTTCCTGCCGATGGTGTACAGCCAGGTCTTGAAGGATGATCGGCCGGAAAATCGGGGCCGTTTCGTTGCCAGCTTTACGAAGGTATCCTCGGTCAGGTCTTCGGCGGTATGGATGTTCCCCACGATCCTGTTCAGATACAGGGTCAGTCCGTCCATGTGTTCCCGGATCAGCTCCGCCAGGCCGCTGTCGTCACCTTGCAGGTAGCGACGGTATCGTTCCGCTCCATTATCCACGTTATCCACCTCCTTTCGCTTATTAGACGGGGGAAGGGCGGGAAAGCTCACAGTTTTTTCAACAAACTGGTGCAGTAAGAAAAGAATGTCATCCCGAGGCGGGGGCGATGCTGGGGCATTGCCGCTGCGCGGCCCTCTCCCGCCCCCTTCGGGGGCACCCTCCCCAGAGGGGAGGGCTTGGCGCTGACGAGCCAGGGGCGTGGAAAAGCCTGCCGATGGTGGTCGGCAGGCTGTTTTTATCAGTCTTCGAAGGTCAGGACGTCCTTGTACTTCTCCTTGAAGATGTCGTAGACCGCGTTCAGCAGGGTCTCGTCTTCCACGGAGACGTAGTTCTCGTTCTCCTCGTCCACGGGCTCGATCTCCAGGATCACGATCTCGCCACTCTCGTCGGTGGGCAGCAGGATCAGGTACTCCTTGCCCTGGTACTCGATCACGTCCAGGTACTCGAAGGTGGACTCATTGCCGTTCTCGTCGGTGAGGGTCAGCAGCTCCTGCTCTTCCTCGTTCAGGATCTCGTTGTTTTCCATAGTGTTTTCCTCCTTATTATGCTAGATAGATGGCCTTGCAGGCGAGCATGGTCATGTAGCAGTCCAACTTGCTCACCAGCTCGATGGGGGCGTGCATGCTCAGGACAGGGACACCGGCATCCACGGTGACGATGTTCCGGTTGGCCATGTAGGCGGCTACGGTGCCGCCGCCGCCCTGGTCTACCTTGCCCAAGGTGGCGATCTGCCACAGGACACCGGCTTTCTCCAGGGTGGTGCGGACATGGCTCATGGCTTCGGCGGAGGCATCGGACGCGCCGCCCTTGCCACGGGAGCCGGTATACTTGCAGATGGCCACGCCGTAGTTCAGGACCGAGTTGTTCCGGCGGTCGTGGACCTCGGGGAAGTTGGGGTCGAAGGCGTTGGATACGTCAGCGGACAGGCAGAAGGAATTGGCGAAGCACTCCGCCAGCTTCACGCCCTGGCTGTCGCACAGGATCTCCATGAAGTACTCGAAGGCCTGGCTCTGCATACCGGAGATGCCCACGGAGCCGATCTCCTCCTTGTCCGCCAGGATGCACACGGCGGTGTGGGTGGGAGTGCCCATGGCAAGCAGGGGCTCGATCTCGGCGAAGGCGCAGACCCGGTCGTCGTGGCCGTAGGCACCGATCAGGCTCCGGTCCAGGCCCACTTCACGGGCCTTGCCGGCGGGGACGATGGTCAGCTCGGCGGACAGGAAGTCGGACTCGATGATGCCGTACTTCTCGTTGAGCAGCTTCATGATGTGCAGCTTGGTCAGATCGCTACCTTCGCCCGTCAGAGGCTCGGTGCCCAGGATCACGTTCAGCTGCTCGCCCACGATGCCCTCAGCCAGGGTCTTCTTCATCTGGTCCGCTGCCAGGTGGGGCAGCAGGTCGGAGACCATCAGCACCGGGTCGGTATCGTCTTCGCCGATGGTGACGGTTACGCTGGTGCCGTCCTTACGGCAGATGATGCCGTGGAGGGCCAGGGGGATGGTGGGCCACTGGTACTTCTTGATGCCGCCGTAGTAGTGGGTCTTGAGGTAGGCGATCTCGCCGTCCTCATACAGGGGGTTGGGCTTCACGTCCAGCCGGGGAGAGTCCACGTGGGCGGCGCAGATGTTGGCACCGGTGGCAAGGCTCTCGCTGCCGATCACGGCCAGGAGGATGCTCTTATCGCGGTTGTTATAATAGACCTTGTCGCCGGGGGCCAGGTCCATGCCGGGCTTCAGGGCCTTGAAGCCGCTCTCCTCGGCGATCTTCACAGTCCAGGTGGTGGCTTCCCGCTCGGTCTTACACGCATCCATGAAGGTCATGTAGCGGCGGCAGTAGTCCTCCATCTCGGCGCGCTGGGCATCGGACAGGCTGGCGTAGCCGTTCTTGGGGGACATGAGCAGGGTCTCGCGGAGTTCTTCGTTGGTCATATTGGGGTTCCTCCAATCATTTGGGATCGTAGGGGAGGGTCTTGACCCTCCCTGGAATATAGCGTCGCAATGGTCGTAGGGGTTAGGGAGGTGTCAAGACCCTCCCCTACGGGGGGTGTTGCGTTTATTATACCTGATGTGTGGAAAAATGCAAGGCATTTGGACTGGAAAGAGGGGATATCGCTGTCATTTTCCAACACATAGTCGCAGTTTTGGCGGAACCAGGCTTCCCTTGGTTGGGCGTTGATGCGGTTTTGGGCGTATTCTCTGGTGATGCCGTCCCGGGACATGAGGCGGGCGATCCGGAGATCCTCCGGGGCGGTGACGGCTACCGTCAAGTCGCACAGCTCCGAAAGGCCGCTTTCCAGCAGGGCGACTGCGTCGATGGCGGCGAAGTCGGTGCCCTCCAGCTGGCGGATCACCTCCGCTTTGATGGCGGCGTGGGTGATGGCGTTCAGGTCCTGCAGGGCCTGGGGGTCGGTGAAGACGATATCCCCCAGCTTTTTTCGCAGGAGCTGTCCGTTTTCCACGGTGCCGGGGAAGCGGGTCTCGATGGCGGTGAGGAGTTTTCGGTTACGCACCAGTAGATCGTGGTAGATCCGGTCGCAGTCCAGGATCGTGGCACCCAGCTTTCGCAGCTCCTCCAGAAGGGTGGTCTTGCCGCAGCCGGTGCCGCCGGTGATGCCGATGATCATAGCTCCTCCTCCGCGTCCACGATGTGGAAGGCCGCGGCTTTTTTCAGCCGGTTCTGCACCGCATAGGCGATGCCGCCACCCACGGGGCAGCGGGCGTAGACTTGATGGATCGTGGGGTCGTCCAGCTCCCGCAGGGCGGCGAAAAGGCCGGCGGAGAGGGTGCTGACGTCCGCTTCCTGTCCGTAGGATAAGGGCGCGCAGTCCTGATAGAGCGGAAGTTCCTCTTCGAAGCACAGGACCCGGTCACCGGGCTCGAAATGGCGGTGGATATATGCGGCTGCTTGCTCCCGGCTGCCGGAGACGATCACCACCGGCTCCTGGGGGGCGTAGTGGCGGTACTTCATGCCGGGGGCCTTCACCACTTCGTCCTTGTCCACCTGGGAGGTGACGGCCTTGTCCACGATCAGGTCTCCCAGGACCGCTTTCAGCGCCTCCGGTCCGATCCCGCCGGGACGCAGCAGCCGGGGGCGTTCCTCGGTCAGGTCCACGATGGTGGATTCCACGCCCACCCGGCAGGGGCCGCCGTCCACGATCGCGTCGATCTTGCCGTCGTGGTCGTGGAGGACGTGCTGGGCAGTGGTGGTGGAGGGCTTGCCGGAGATATTGGCAGAGGGAGCGGCGATGGGGACACCGGAAAGGCGGATGATCTCCCTCGCCGCATCGTGATCCGGGCAACGGACCGCCACGGTGCTAAGGCCGCCGGTGGTGCGCTTGGGGACGCATTCCTTGGCAGGCAGCACGATCGTCAGGGGGCCGGGCCAGAAGGCTTCTGCCAGGTCGTAAGCCTTTTGGGGGATGTGATGGCAGAACAGCTCGATCTGCTCCGGGCCGCTGATGTGGAGAATCAAAGGGTTATCCTGGGGACGGCCCTTGGCTTCGAAGATCTTGGCCACGGCAGCTTCGTCCAGGCCGTTGGCGCCCAGGCCGTAGACTGTCTCCGTGGGGATCGCCACGAGACCGCCGTTTTTGATGATCTTGGCGGCGATGGCGGCAGTATCGGGATGCTGGGCGGGTAGGTATCGGGTCTGCATGGGGACACCTCCGATGTTGGGGGATGGTGAAAAATCGTTTAGTGGAGGGCCGATCGACCCATACGTAGGGAAAGGGCATGCCCTTTCCCTACATATGGCGTGTTCTACTTCTGCGCTAAACAATAATTTACAATACTATCGGAAAAGAGCAGCTGCCAAAAGCAGCTGCTCCCCGAAATACTTATATCACACGGTGGGCTGGTTGGCTGCCTCGATGATCTTGACGAACTTCTCGGGCACCAGGGAGGCACCACCGATCAGGCCGCCGTCGATGTCGGGCTGGGCCAGCAGCTCGTAGGCGTTCTTTTCGTTCATGGAGCCGCCGTACAGGATGGAGATCGCGCGGGCGTTCTTGGAGCTGTACAGCTTGCGGACCACG
>JAFTKE010000052.1 GCA_017456045.1 Oscillospiraceae bacterium | reverse complement strand
CAGTCCCACGACATTATACGGATAACCGCCCAACTGGTTCAATCTGCTCCAGGCGTTCGTGGAGTCGCTGCCGTGATACAGATAGGGATAAAGTGGATTTTCGGACTTGTCGATACTGAACAGCGAGTTAGTACCATCATTGGAGCCGGTGGTGACCATGGTCCCATCGAAGACCAGGTATTGGCTGGCATCAGCTTCGGTACCAAGGTTCAGATTCGTTCCATCGTAGTACCATACGCTGTCATAGAGCGGGGCGTATGGAGTAAGCTCGAGACCTTCGGTGCTGTTCAATCCGTTATAGCGGTCATGACCGGGAGCGATCGTATTACCGGTCAGATACCACTTCTGACCACTGTAGAAATTGATGAGATAGGAGTTTCCGGCAGTAGCTTCGACCAATGCGCCGACCTGCTGTCCGTAGTGGGTCGTAGCAGTGACACTGGTATCGTCCTTGCTGACCTCCACCACGGTGATCAGAGTATCCACAAAGATCGTGTCCTGGATCACTGTGCCCACCTTGACTCCCTCGACAGTATCCAGGGTGCCGCGGATATATACCTGACCGGCCTTCAAGGGAGTCACCACGCCGTTTGCGTCCACAGTCGCTATCGTGGGATCAGAGGAGGTCCAGGTCACCGTATGTTCCTCATGTACCGTTCCCTCTACGGAAACGGAGGAAAGCATGGTGGTGGTCTGGGCGGTGGTCACCACATCCATGGAGGGGATGACCGACAATGTGGCTTCCGCATCGGTGAAAGTGTAGAAATACCATGCACTTCCGGTATTTTCGTTGCCAGTCTGTTGGTAGGACGATGCATGAGGGTATTTGGGGCCGCCATACTGGTGCAGGCACCATAGTGAACTATTGTCACTTCTATGTAAAGTGAAACTTTTTCCGTCGTCATTCAGATAAACATCATTTACCAACCGATAGCTCTCATCTGCGTTATCCTTCGAGCCCAGATATGCAGAATAGTAGCTGAGCATGATGTACCCATTCTCATCGGTACCATGACGAAGGAGGCCCCCTTCGTAGTACCAAAAGTCACCGCTGGCAGGCCAGATATCGGCCAACTCCAACGAATTACCTCCGGATTTAGAGGGGACGATGTTATCTGTCAATACCCAGCCAGAGTCATGGGCGGTGATGACATAATACTCGCCGCTGGTGAGTTCCGTTACCAACTCAGGTGTGAAGTTGGCGATGGTCCCAGTCCTGGACGAACTAATAGCTTCCACATCCGTCTGGGCCACAGTGTAGCATCCAAAGGGGTCAGCCGTGAAGATGACACAGCCGTCCTGGATCTGCTCGATCAGCACTTCACCGGTGGTATGGTCGATCACCAGAACAGAACGGGAGGTATCCACAGCGCTGTCCACCGGGATCGAGATGTTGACCTTCCTGCTGTAGGGGACCCCGGTAGCCTTGATATCGTATGTTTGATAGTAGCTGTAGCCACTGGGGACCTGGGTGCTGCTGCCTTCGTTCACGATCAGGGATTCGATGTAGGGGGACCCGGCGGATACGCCGGTGTTGGCATCGTAACGAACGCTGTTCAGCTGCACTGATTGGGTGCTGGAATATACTCTGGTATCGGGCTCGTAGGCGGTCTCTGATTTGTAGCTGTTGGTCACGCCCTTGGACTTCAGATCGTGGAGCCCTTCGGCAGAATACCGGGAGATGGTAACATCACTGCCGGTGATCTTGAACACGGTCATGGTCAGGGTCGTTTCCGCAGTACCGCCGTTGACATCTCTGTAATAGCCCGTATAGCCTGCGTTCATATAGGTGAAGTTCAGGGTCTCGGTCTCGAACTTCGCCTGATGGGCCTGGGCAACATTGATGCTGTCGCCCTTGGCAAGGTAGACGGCAGCACCACCCAGATAATCATCCCAGCCGTTGGAATGGTTGTGGCCGAACAGGAAGATGATGTTCAGGCCCTTACCACCGGCGGCGTTCAGCACATCGAAAATGTAATTGGCATACCGCCCATCACCATCACAGAAGGTACGCATATTGTAATGCAGCGGCAGGTGGGAGACCACGAAGATGGGCTTATCATAGTTCGCTGCCACCTTCGCATCCAGATAGGTATCCAGCGCGGCAGCGGTGTTCTTGATCGTAGACTCGCTGCTGTTGTACCACATATAGTCTTTTTCGTTGATGACGTATACGCCATAAGCGTCGGCATCATGAGCGCCGCTGGAGGACAAAGTGGTGCCCACCATATCATCGGCATCGTGGTTGCCCTGGACATAGACCGCATTAGCGGAGCTGGATAACCCAGGGTACACTGCATCCACAGCGCCCTGCAGGGCAGTGACGGAATCGACCGTGGTGGTCCCGTAGGAATAGTCGCCCGCGAACAAGAAGCCGTCAGCGGTATCATACCCGCCGTTGGTCTTGATCGACGTTAGCAACTCTGTTACTACGGCCGCACCAGCGGAATCTCCATCTTGACTATCGTTCTGGAAATCCGATCCAGCGATGACGATGGTCTCGGTCTGCGTTTCCGGCGTGGCGCTTTCTGCTCTTGCTTCTGTGATGAGGCCAGGCACCAAGATCTGGGGCACCAGCATCGCCAAGCAGAGCAGCATCGCCAGGAGTCGGTGGAACGACTTGTTGATACGCTTTTCCATATGGATCTCCTCCTTGATACTCTTCGACCGCCGCCACGGACTGTATCGTCCGCACCATCTCCACGATGCGGCAGCGATCCGTCAAAAGACGTTGGGATCCCCCTCCCCCACTGCACGGCTGTAGGGTCCTGGAACAGTCGCCGCTCTTCCAAGGACAGGGCCATCTCATACGCTTCTGGCTGATTTAGAATATAAAACCACGATAAGTATATCATGGAAGTCGTGGGATTGCAACGAATAAATACGGTTTTCTGATAGACTTTTCAATTTTTCCCCGCAAAGATCTCAGTCCAGATCCAGTATTCCCCCACAGCTTCATATCCTCGAAAAGTAAAGACCGGTCGCCTTCAAATAAAGACGACCGGTCTGATCGATTTTTGACCGAATAGACGCGACTGCGTTCAATACACACCGGACCACCGTCCGCCGGTGATGACCACCGCCGCCCCTGCCTCCAAGCTGGCAGGTACATCCAGGATCCTCTGGTTTCGGCTCCCCCGGAAAGGGACCTCCAGGCTCTTTTCCGCCAGCAGGAACGGCCCATCGATCAGCACATCGATGCACGTCAGCAGTTCCCTCTGCGCTTTCGTCCCCCGCAGCAGCTGCTCGAAGGTATAGCCCGAATAGGAAGCCACCTCGTAGCCCTCCCCTTTCAGGAGCCTTGCCAGCTTGGCGAACCCCTCCGCCTGAGCGAAGGGCTCCCCGCCGGAAAAGGTCACGCCCCGGCAAAGAGGGTTCTCTCGGACGATATCCACGATCCGTTCTTCCTCCATGGGCGTCCCACAGCCAAAGTCCCAGGTCTCCGGATTGTGGCAGCCCTCACAGTGGTGAGGGCAGCCCTGACTGAACACCGTGGTCCGGATCCCCGGGCCATCCACGATGCTGTCGCTGACGATGCCGGAAAGATCAAGCATCCTTGCTCAAACCGTGCTTCACACGGTCCCGCTCCTCCGCCCGCTTGGCGTCGTTCCACTTATCCATGGTGCCCACCAGATACCCAGTGATCCGACGGATCCGCTCGAAGCCGACGCCCTGGCCCATCTTCTCATTATTGCTCTTGACAGTCATGATGTTACCTCCTTACTCGATGCCCTGGAACGCAGGCATTTCAGGGTACAGTCTTCTCAGTTCTTCCACCCGCTCGAAGGGGATCTCCTCCCCCTCCCGGCGACCACAGCGGGGGCAAACGTCACCGATGATGCCCACATAGCCGCACACCGGGTCACGGTCCACAGGATGGTTGATGGAGCCATAGCCCACACCATGGTCATGCATACACCGCACCACAGCCTCGAAGGCCTCCACGTTCCGGGCGGTATCGCCGTCCAGCTCCACATAGCTGATGTGACCGGCGTTACACAGGGCGTGATAGGGTGCCTCCAGCCGGATCTTATCGTAAACAGAGATCGGCTGCCACACGGGGATATGGAAGCTGTTGGTGTAGTATTCCCGATCCGTCACCCCAGGGATCCGACCGTAACGCTTCTGATCCATCCGGATGAACCGACCGGACAGGCCCTCGGCGGGAGTACCCAGCAGAGTGATGTTCATTTTCAGCTCCTGGGACTTCTTATCGCAGTAATCACGCATGAAGCCGATGATCTCCAGGCCCTTCTGCTGGATCTCCTCGCTGGCACCGTGATGCTTGCCATACAGCGCCGTCAGCGTCTCCGCCAGACCGATGAAGCCGATCGACAGAGTGCCGTGCTTCAGCACCTCCCGCAGATCGTCCTGCATGGTCAGCTTATCGGAATCCAGCCAGATGCCCTGGCCCATCAGGAAGGGATAGTTGTAGATATGCTTGTCCGCCTGGATCTCGAAGCGGTCCAGCATCTGCTGGGCCACCAGCTCCAGCATAGCGCTGAGCTTCTCATAGAACACCTTCTCATCCCCCTTGCTCTCGATGGCGATACGAGGCAGGTTGATGGAGGTGAAGGACAGGTTGCCACGGGAGTAGGCGATCTGGCGGCTGGGATCATACACGTTACCCATGACGCGGGTACGGCAGCCCATGGTGGCCACCTCCGTCTCAGGACGGCCGGGGACATAGTACTGAAGATTGTAGGGAGAGTCCAGGAAGGTATAGTTGGGGAACAGACGCTTGGCGCTGACCCGCATACTCAGCCGGAACAGATCATAGTTGGGATCGGTCTCATTGTAGTTGACCCCTTCCTTCACCTTGAAGATGTGGATCGGGAAGATGCAGGTCTCACCGTGGCCCAGACCGGCCTCCAGCGCCAGCAGGATGTTCCGGATCACCATCCGCCCCTCAGGGGTGGTGTCGGTGCCGTAGTTGATGGAAGAGAAGGGTGTCTGGGCACCGGCACGGGAGTGCATGGTGTTCAGATTGTGGACAAGGCCCTCCATGGCCTGCTTGGTGTCCCGATCAGTCTTATGAGCGGAGCGGACAGAGGCCCGGTCGATCAGCTTCTTGGCCTTGGCTTCATCCATGCCATACTTGTCCTGCAAGCCCTTGGACACGGCATCCAGATAAGCAGGGGCGCTCTCCAGCTTGGCAGTCTCGCCGGTGGCCTTCTCAGCGGCCTCGATGATGGCATCGATGGCCTCAGCCTCGTCGCTCAGATCCAGATAATCCTCCACTGCGTCCCGGATCCGGCGGGAGAAGGCCTTGCGATAAGTCTTGGCAACGCCCTCGGCCATGGCATAGTCGAAATTGGGGATGGACTGACCACCGTGCTGATCGTTCTGGTTGGACTGGAGCGCGATGGCTGCCAACGCCGCATAGCTCTGGATGCTCTGGGGCTCTCTCAGATAGCCATGACCGGTGGAGAACCCGCCGTGGAACAGCTTCAGGATGTCGATCTGGCAGCAGGTGGTGGTCAGAGAGTAGAAATCGAAATCATGGATGTGGATGTCGCCCTCCCGGTAAGCCTTAGCATGCTCCGGGCGCAGCAGATACATCTCATTGTAAGCCTTGGCACCGGCAGCACCGATCTGGAGCATGGAGCCCATGGCGGTATTGCCGTCGATGTTGGCATTGTCACGCTTCATATCGCTGACACGGGCATCGATGTTGGTGATCTCATCGATGGTCTTCATCAGCACCGTATTGGCCTCACGGGCACGGGTACGGTTGGCGCGGTACAGGATATAAGCCTTGGCAGCGGAATTGAACCCATGGTTCATCAGCTGCTTTTCCACGGTATCCTGGATGGCCTCGATATTGGGGGCCTCCTTAGGGAACCGGCTCTCCAGCTCCCGCTGGACATCGTTGGCAACACGAGCGGCATCAGCAGCATCACCGTCACCGGAGACCTCCAACGCCTTCAGGATCGCCCCTGCGATCTTATTCTGATCGTACAGCACGATACGGCCATCGCGCTTGATGATACTATGGATCATATCTCTATACCTTTCTTTCTTCTGAAATTAGGCACAACATCTTGTGTCGTGCCATTCGTCGTTCCACAATATATTGCCACATATCCGTCCACTTGTCAACCCCTTTTTCCGCATCCCACGATATTTCCCCCACCCCGAGACAAAAACCGCCATCGATCCTCAAAAACATCGTTATACATACGGATCCTCGTTTGGCGTATGACCTGCCACTGTAGAGGAGGGTCACCATTAGTAAATGTATGATCTCCACTGGAATCATTATGATTTTTATATGCTGCGCAACGCACCGCCCTCCCGGTGATCTGGCTTCGCAAGATCACGATCGCCAAAAGCGATCAGATCGTACGGATCCACCGAAGGTATCATCGATCAGCGTAGCATATAATGCGGCGGCCATCGGCCGCCAAGCGCCCCAAAGGGGCGCAATGCCTTCCCCCGGGGGCTGCGCCCGCAGGCGCGTTTCGGAGCGCAACCGGCGAAGACGGCCCTTAGCGCGGAGATGAAGGTGCCCCCGAAGGGGGCGGAAGGGGAATGCGGGTGGAGACGT
>JAFTKE010000002.1 GCA_017456045.1 Oscillospiraceae bacterium | reverse complement strand
GTTGTTGGTGTAAGTACCACTGGCAGTGATCGTAGCCCCACCGGTGGAAGCGTCGATGGTGATCGCCCAGGACGCGTTATCCGACAAGGTCGTAGTGGACTTCAAATAGTTGCCGGAGGAAGAAGCGGCATACAGATACCCCGCATCCCCCACATTGAACCCAAAGGTCCCGTCCACTGTGCCCGTCTCCAGCGTGATCACCTGGACATCCGACCCATAGGACACGGTACTGCCACTCTTGGTGACAGCTGCTTGTCCCCGGTTGTTGGTGTTCTGGGTGGTAGACAGGGCATAGTCATAGTCCGCCGCCACGATGATGATCTGGTCCCCCGCACTTAAAGAAGACACATCCGTCACCAACGTCGCGGTACCGGACGTGGTCGCCCCAGCGACCAGCCCCATGGACAACAGGAAGCTGATCACCAGCAACATACTGATGATCCGTTTACTTATCCGATACATACGAGTTCCTCCATATCAATGTTATTTTCGAAATGTCTGATAATGTATTATATAACATTTCAACAACTAAAGCAACGCCGGTATAAACGATTTGGTCATATTTTATAGTCACTAAAACTTGAAGGGGCCGTAAAAAACATCGTTTTCTTACAGCCCCTTTTCATTTGAAGTACAGCAAAACAGCTCTTTACTATCTCTTTTGCCACTATGCGAAATAGATGTTTCAAATCCGATCACCGAACACGAACGCACCGAACAGGTACAGCCGTTTCGGATCCCAGGCGAATTCCAGCCCACACGTCCCTGCCAGCTTCGCCACATCGATGCAGTAGGCGGACATACAGCTGATCTTTTTATCCGGGTGAGCGCAGGGCAGCCCTTCCACCTTCTTGCATGGATCGCACAGCGGACAGCCGCCATAGCCCAGGCAGGACCCGTTCATCCCGTCCCGCCGCAATCTTTCCGTCAGACGTAAAACAGCAGCATTGTGGGCTCTCTTTGCTTCCAGGATAGCAGGCTTGTTCTCATAGCTCCCGATATCCCAAATGGTCTGTAGCACCAGCGCCCGCTCATAGGACATGAGCCACTGCCGCACCTCCTCCACCGTCCCGCAGTCCGGCGGACAGGAATAGTTGGCACCATACTTGCCGCAAAGATCCTCCTCGCAGAATTTGCGAAAGCTGGGATCTGTAATGATCTTATCCGTTGCAATGATGGCGGGAATAAAGCCCGCATCCTTAGCGATCTTCAAAAGCTCCTGATCTGTCACTTCTATCATCCTTTCCTATCGCCTGATATCGCCCCTGCGTGACCACATAGCCATGTCCGGGCAAAGGCTGCCAGTCATAGCGGTTTTTGTTCTCCTCCGGGAACAGATGCTCCATGATGGCCGCGATGACACCGCCATGGGTGATGATGACCGTGTCCTCCCTGATATCAAAGAACGCTTCCAGCACCCGTGCTTCCATCTGCCTCCCGCTCTCACCCTTCGGCGGGACGTTCGCCTCATTGTCCCCGGCGATCCAGATCTGATAATCCGGATCGTCCTTCAGTTCCCGGAAGCTCCGCATCTCGAACACCCCGAAGTCGATCTCCCGAAACCGGGGATCCGTCTCATATGGCACGTCTCCAAACAAGACACGGAGCGTCTCATCGGTCCGCTTCATCCCGCTGGTAACGAATCGAACATGGCCCACGCTGTAATGCAGCTCCCCCAGCGCTTCTCTTCCGGCCTGGGACAAGGGCAAGTCCGTACTGCCACAGTACAGGTGCCCCTCGTTGGCTTCCGTCTTGCCATGGCGGATCAAATAAATGGTCATTTCGATCGCTGCTCCAATCCGCAAAAGATCCGGCTGACCTGAGCCGCTTCCCCGGCCAAATACTGGCACAGCCGCCCGGTATCCCGCCGCCATGCCCGGTTTTCCTCTCCCATGGGCACCACACCGCAGAAGATGTCCCGACAGATCAGGATGCTGTCCTCCCATTCCTCCCGGTGGGCCTTGAAATATCCCAGCGCGTCCGGGCAGGAAAAGACGAATTCCTCGATGCGGTGGATGCACCGCCTGGAGAAATCGATCTCCCCGCCGGTACAGGTAAAAATATCCTCATCGCATAACCGGAAAGCAGCTCTTGCGTAGTCCAGCTTTCCCTGGTACGCTCCGCCGATGATCAATACCATCATTACCTCCTAAATAAGCGCGTACACCGCCACAGCGCACAGCTCGCCGATGGTCAACGCATGACCGGAAATGTCCCCATTCATCCCGTCAAGGGCCTTATAAGCACGCCCCAGCGCCAGACCGTGCCCCGCCATGCACCCGATCAAGGCCATGCCATACTTGCCGCAAAGCAGGAAGCCAGCGCCCAGAGCCATGCAGAGCATCACCAATAGCACGATGATATGGGACTTGGGCTTGACCTGATCTGCATACTGGCTGGTGGCGATGGGCTTCAGCCCCGTCACCGCCAAAGCAGAGCAGCACCGGCTGACTGCCGGGACGAAGAGCAAGATCCACGGATCCGCAGTCTCCGGAGCCGATGCGAAAAATACGAACTGTGCCAGCACCAGCAACACGATCCCGATCACCGCGAAGCTGCCCACGTGAGGATCCTTCAATATCTCCCGTCGGCGCTCCAGATCCCGCCAGGACTTCACCGCGTCGGTCACATCCATATAGCCATCCAAATGGATAAAACCTGTGATCATATAAGGGTAGGCGCACAGGATCAGCCCGCTGACCAATGCCGGAAGCTCCAGCCTCCCGCACAGCCAAGCAAGCGCGGCCCAGATCCCGCCGATCTCCACTCCCACGATGGGCAGGAACAGGAGCATCTTGTCCTTCGCCTTCTCATCCCAGATCTGGGGTGCAGGGATGGAGCAGAACATGCTCTGGCACATGACGAAGGCATGGAGATAGGTCTTCATAACAGCTCCCCCTTGTGGATGATCGCCTGGCCCGCAGACACTTCGATGACGGTATCACAGGCCTGTGCCAACCGACGGTCGATGTCCGCCAAACACTTGCGGTACATCTCGGTGCTTTCCGAATAACGCTCCGCATCGGCGTAGATATAGTCACTGACGAAGATCCCATGCTGGACGATCCCAGCAAAACTCACCAGCGCATCGGCGCAGCGATGGGCCGCCTCCAGATCCATCTCATAGTTTTTCTCCATGGGGAACAGGGAATTTTGGATCAGCGCAGTGACGCTGTCCACCAAAAACACACCGTCTTTATCCGCAGTCCCCAGGCAGTCCATGATGTTCCGGAAGCACTCCACCGTTTCAAACCCCAGCCCTTCCCGGTCCGCGATATGACGGCGGATGCGCTCATCATCTTCCTTCCCCGTGGAGATCATGGTGGCCACGTAGTAACGCTTCCCACCCAAGGCCACAGCAAGCTCCTGGGCCAGTTTGGACTTCCCGTTTTTCGCACCGCCGGAGATGAAGTATGTCATCGCGCGCCCTCCACAGTGAATTTGTCGCCCTCCCGGATCGGATCCAAATAACCGTCATCGATCCCCGCCTGGTCGAAGGTGGCCATGTCGTTGATGATGGCACAGGCGGCATCCAGCACCTGGAACGCAAGGGGACAGCCGCTTCCCTCCCCCAGCCGCATCCCCAGAAGGAACAAAGGCTGGAGCCCCATGGCATCCATGGCCAGCTTGTACCCGATCTCATAGGAAGCATGGCTGGGGATCAGATATCCCCGAACAGCAGGACATAGCCTGCAAGCGCACAAAGCAGCGACTGCGGAAATGAAGCCATCGATCACCACCGGCCGACGGGTAGCCGCCGCGCCGATAAAAGCGCCGCACATGGCGGCGATATCGAATCCTCCCACCTTCGCCAGCACATCCACCACATCGTCTCTGTCCGGTCGGTTTACCTGGATGGCACGACGGATGACCGCCTTCTTCCTGCGAAAGCTGTCATCCGTGATCCCACCGCCCCGACCTGTCACATCCTCCACGGATGCCTCCAGCAGGACAGAAAGCACAGCGGAGGAGGTCGTGGTGTTTCCGATGCCCATCTCACCGATACCCAACACATCGGCATCCGTGTTTCGTGCCAGTTCGAAACCGGTCAGGATCGCTTGGACCGCTTGCTCTCTCGTCATGGCAGGGCCATCCACGATATTTCGGGTCCCATAAGCGATCTTGCGGTCCAGGACTTTGGGTTCTCCAATATCCCCATCGACACCGACATCACACACCGTGATATCGCAACCGAAATGCTTCGCCAATGTGGACGCGCCGGTCTTTGCCCGGGTCAAATTGATGGTCTGCATCAACGTCACGGACTTGGGCGCGCTGGACACCCCCTCCGCCACCACGCCATTGTCAGCGGCGAATACCAGCAGATGCTTTTTATCGATCTTGTTATGTAACCGCCCGGTGATGCCCGCCAGCTGGATGCTCAGATCCTCCAGCCGTCCCAAGCTGCCGGGCGGCTTAGCGAGCCGTGCCTGCCGTTCCCTGGCGGCGATCATGGCGGCCTCATCCAGGGGCTGGATATCAAAGATCCGCTGCTCGTCCTTCATCGTATCCCCTCCAACAACCAGCGGACAGAAGCTCTTGCCTCCATCAGCTCCAGTGTATAAGTAGCGTCCGGGCAGAGGATCGCCGCCCGATCCACCACCTCCCTCATGGGGATGGTGCCACAGTCCAACGGGCTGTGGGTATCCCAGGAGCCATCATTGTTGTGGAGATGGAAGTGGGATAGATACGGTGCCCAGGCTTCCAGCCATTCCAGGACAGAGATCTGGGAATAAGCGTTCACATGGCCCACATCCAGGCACAGCCGCAGCCGGGGATCATCCACGCCCTTGACGATGTCCCGCAACATCCCCGGCTCCTCCTCCAGCACGTTTTCCAAAACGATCTGCACCCCGGGATCTGCTTCCAGGAATCCCCGCCAGAACGAAATGGACTGCTCCACATACCAGACCGGGTAATAGATCCGGGGGTTATAGCCGCCGTGGATGATCACCTTTTTGGCCCCATGCTCCTTCGCAAGAGCGATGGCCTGCCGGTAGCGGAACGCCGCCAGCTCCCTCGCCTTCGGGTCGATGGCGCAGGGGAACAGCTCATTGAAAGGAGCGTGGAGCAAACGCTCCGGGATGCCGTCGATTTGGCTCAGCACCTTAGGACGCACCTGATTGGACCGCTCATCCATGTTCCACGCCGTGCAGTACTCGGCGATCTCCAGCCCAAGACCAAACTCCCGTGCCACCGATGCGCCATCGGCGGCGATCGTAGAGATATAGATATCCTCCCTTTTCATACACGGCTCCTCAACGCCCGGAACCGCTGCTCGGACCATACCTCCAGCACCATAGGAAGCAGGCAGAACAAAGCGAAACCGAAATAAAACACATGAGCCACAGGTGTGATGGGTGCCATCACGACCCGTGGATCGAATCGGATCTGGGTCCATCCCAGGATATATGCCATCAGCATGGATGTCAGACAGGCGAACAGGCCGATCACCACGGACCGATCCCGGTCGTCGAACCGATAGATGGAAAAGGCGGTGCGGCCCTTCAGCCCATAGCCACGGCTGCGCATAGAATCGGAGGTGGTCGCCATGGACTCCAGGAGCCAGGTCACCAGCATGGAGACGATCTTGACCCCATTGGCGATCCGTTGCAGGATATTCCCCTGACCGATCCCCTTCCCCACAGCCTTGCGGGCAGTGGCGATCTTCCTGGCCCGTGCTTTCAGCCGGGGCACCAGTCTCAGAAGGATGGACAAAAACAACGAAAGCCTGGGACTGACCCGCCCGAACAGATATACCACCTTATCGGCGGTGAACACAGAGATCACACAGCTCAGCCACATCACCACCGATGCCACGAGGATGCCGATGGTCAGGCCGCACAACGCCGATTCCACGGTCATATCGTTGCCGATCATATTTTGCCGCAGGACCGTAACGCCGAAATGGTGATAGCTGGAATAATAAAGCGTGAACGCCAGGATGAACGGGATCAGACCGACACCGAACGCCACCGCCCTCCAGCCATTGCGCTTGACCGAATAAAGAAAGGCGCTCAAATAAGCGATCACCAGGAATACAGGCTGTTTGAACAGGACCGTGGCGGCGATGGTCCCAACGGACCAGATCAGCGCGATAGCAGGATGGTAGCTTTCAAATCCCATCGCCGCCCGCCTCCATCATGCCGTACTTCTCCTTCAGCCGATCCAGTTTCTCCAGCAGCGGCTTTCCGATCAAAAGAAGCGTCAGAAAGGTACAAACAGCCTGGCTCACATTGACAGGAAGCCCGGCAGCGAAAACGACCACCACAGCCGCCAGGTCGATCTGTGTCAGCTTCAGGAAAATATCAGAAAGATCCAATATCGGGCCCACGACCAGGACCACGCACACCGCCCCGAACACCGCCATGGGCAAAGGCTTCCTGGCGATCCAGTTTTTTGAGAACACGAAGCCTGCCAGCAGTCCGGCCACACCATAGCCCAGCATCTGCCAGGGCGTATAGGGACCCTGCCCATAAAAGAAATTACTGGCTAAGGCAGAGACCGCCCCCACAAGAAAGCCGCTCTCAGGGCCAAAGGCGATGCCGGAGATCATGATGATGGCGAAAATGGCCTTGAAATTGGGGATCGGGATAGCGGCCCGCCCCGCCACAGCGATGGCGCACAGGACCGCGATGGTCACCAACTCCCGAGCCTGGGGCCTGCGCCCTTCAAAGGCCAGGAAGAAGGGGATCAGCAGCTCGATCACCATAAGGGTGCCGACCAGATAATAAGAACGCCCGGAAAGCCGGGTCCCCAGATACAAGGTCCCAGGGATCAGGCCGAACAGAACGATCAGCGTGGCGATCTTGGACTTTTTCATGATCATCCCTCCCTGTTCCGCTTGTAAAGCTCCACCACGTCCCCAGCCGTCACAGCGTTTTGGAACACATGGCGGCTCATGCGGTTGGCGGCGGTGGTATAGAAGCTGTTGGAGCCGAAGAACCGGCGGGGCGTGTCGGTGGTCAGGATCTGACCATCAAAGAACATGGATACCCTGTCCGCGTATCTCGCGCAAAACTCCACATCATGGGACACCATGACGATGGTGATCCCCTGCTCCTTCAGCTGGCCAAGGATCGCGGCGAAGGTCTCTTTGAAGAAGCTGTCGATGCCCTTGGTGGGCTCGTCCAGCAGGAGGAGCCGGGGCTTCGTCAGCAATACCTTCGCCAATGCCGCCCGCTGCTGCTCGCCGCCGGACAGGTCATAGGGGTGACTGTCCAAAAGCTCCGTGATCTGGCAGGTGGCGGCGATCTGTTCGATCAAAGCCTTGTCCCTGGTCATCTCCTCCAGATCCTCTCGGACCGTCTTCTTCACGAACAGGCTCTTAGGGTCCTGAGGAAGCATGGCAAGGCATCCATGGAACAGCTCCCCGCTTTTATACTTCTCCACAGGCTTTCCGAACACCTTCACCTTGCCTCGATAGGGCTTGCAGATCCCACAGATGGCTTTCAGCGTGGTGGACTTTCCGGCGCCGTTGCCGCCCACGATGGCATACAAGCTCCCTGTGGCCACCTCTGCACTGACGCCCCGGAGGATGTCCGGGGAATCCTTTTCATAGCGGAACCACAGCTCCTTCAGCAACAGCGCCGGATCCGCCACTTCCTCCGCAAGATCCTCTGCCGGGAAAGAGGATACCCCAGGCGCTTCCGGGAAAACACGACTCAGCCAGTTCCGCCCCTCCCGGACGGTCAAAGGACACTCCCCTTCCCCGCCCGCACCATAGAACACCCGGACCGGGGTGGGCATGGCAGAAAACATATCGCTGCCCTGCTCATATAGCAGCTTACCGATGCGCCGGGGCGTATCGTCCGCGATGACTTTCCCGCCATCCATCACGATCGCCCTGTCCGCATAGGGGAAGATATCCTCCAGCCGATGCTCCGTGATGATCACCGTGGTGCCCAGCTCCAGATTGATCTTCCGGACCGTATTCAGAAAATCCGATGCCGCGATAGGATCCAGCTGGCTGGTGGGCTCATCCAGGATCAGCACCTCCGGCTGCATCGCCATGATGGATGCCAAATTCAGCAGCTGCTTCTGGCCGCCGGACAGATTCGCCACGTCCCGGTGGAACCAGTCCCCGATCCCAAAGTAACAGGCCATCTCCGCCACACGGGCGCGCATAGTCTTCTGATCACAGCCCAGGCTTTCCAGCCCGAAGGCCAGCTCATGCCAGACCTTGTCGGTGACGATCTGGTCGTCCGGATCTTGCATGACGTAGCCGATCTTGGCAGACTGATCCCGCTGGCTCACCTTCTCCAGAGGGACACCGTTGAACAGGATCTCACCCCCACGCTTGCCGTGAGGAGCCAGCACAGACTTTAAGTGCCGCAGCAGCGTGGTCTTACCACTGCCGCTTTTGCCGCACAGGACGATGTACTCCCCCTTCTTGATGGAAAGGCACACATCCTCCAGGGAACGCTTCCCCTTGGCGGCAGGATAAGAAAATGTCAGATCTTTGATCTCGAAATGTGCCATTGGATGGCCTCCTTCACATGAAGTGCTGTTGGGATCAGCAGGAATAAGCAATAGGCGATCAAGCCCAACGCATCCCATCCCGCGATGGGCGCGAAGAAGAGATCCGGCGTGAAGCTGGCCGCGGTACTACCACCAGCGGCAAAGCCGATCACCACCGCCAGCAGGAGGGATATCAGAGCCAGCAGCGTCCAGTCCATGCAGGTCATACGGTATATCTGGAAGCTGGTGCGCTTGGCCACCCCATACCCTCTTGCCCGCATGGAATCGCCGGTGATCACACTGCCCTCCAGCGCCCAGTCTGTCAAAGCGGACAGGACCGTCATCCCGTCCGATAATTTTTCCTTCGTCGTGCTCTCCTCACCGGCACCTTTGCCGATGGACCTGCGCGCGCCCATGAGCTGCTTCGCCTTTCGGAGGAAATTGGGTATCATCCGAAGCACCATGACCAGCAGCAGTGACAGCGCCGGGATGAGATCACCGAACAGGCTGGTGAACTTGTCGCTGGTCAAGACCACGTTATAACAGCCGAACCACAACAGCATCACCATGAAAACAGCCGCGATGGCAGCGCCATACATCAGCGCCTCCATGGTATAGGGTCTGCCGAATACATGGAACAGCACCGTCGCGCCGTAGATATTGAACAGCGGGTTGACCGCTGTAAGGAAGAGGAACATTGGGATCATCCCAAGGATCATCCTCCATCCCTTCCTCCCATTCAGGAGCAGATGATAGCTCCCCGCCCCGATCGCTCCGGCAAGCAGATAGACCGGATGCTGGATCACAGCGGCGCATCCGATCGCCCCGATGAAGAATACGAAGTTCACCAGCGGATGCCGCTTGGAAAAGGCGTCACGATCCGATCCTCTCATCCCATCTCCGCTCCAACATCCGTTCCCAGACCCTCACAGGTATAGCACCAGACGATCTCATCGCCATCGCTGACCTCAAGGCTGGAACAGCCATAGTTGGGGAACGCCCCATTGACCTTGTACATCCAGCCGGACTGACTGCCGCAGTCGAATTCGTAAAGATGGCTGATCCCCTCCACATAGTAGCTGTCATACAGCGGTGTCCAGCTGTACTCCAACTGGATGTCGCAAGCCGTACAAGCCCTGCGAAGCACATCGAACGCCGTTTCCCCCTCATTGAATTCTACCACCGTCTCCTTCAGGATCACGCCGTCCTCCGGGACATAAGGCGCCTTTGCCGGATCCAGCTCATCCAGAGCGCCCAGCACCGTCTCGCAGGTGATGGTGATCTTGCACAGGCTCTTCGGCTCCTGGGAGATCAGTATCGCGTCATCCGGGATAGAAGCGGTGTGGAACGCGTCCCCCAAGGTATCCTCCGGCTGTTCCCGGAAATGGAGCGCCACCAGCACACCGGCGCACACCATGGTAACGACCAAAGCCACCATGATGATATTTGCGATCCTCTTTTTCTTCATACCAAACGACCTCCCAAAAAAAGAAAAAGCCCCCGATACGGGCAATGTCATTAAGTTAAGCACGCCCTCAAGGCTCCCCTTGTAGGGGAGCTGTCAGCGAAGCTGACTGAGGGGTTTTCAAAAGCGTGC
>JAFTKE010000051.1 GCA_017456045.1 Oscillospiraceae bacterium | reverse complement strand
CATGCCCTTTCCCTACATGAGCAATTCGAAACACCTCATAATGCACAAGGAGGTCCCTATGGAACATACTCAACTCTACACCCCCCAAGCCGAGACCCTCTCCGGCACCCCCTGGCAAGCCTACCCCCGCCCCCAGCTGCGCCGGGACAGCTTCCTAGGTCTGAACGGTCTCTGGGACTTCGCCGCCTGTAAAGGGGGCTACGACCGCCAGATCCTGGTCCCCTTCTGCCCCGAAAGCGCCCTTTCCGGCATCAACGAGCATTTCCACGAGAATGCCGCCCTGCGTTACCGCCGCAGCTTCACCCTGCCTGAGGGCTTCAACAAAGGCCGGGTCCTGCTCCACATCGGCGCGGCAGACCAGCACCTGACCTGCCACGTCAACGGCAAGCTGGTGGGCAAGCACTCCGGCGGCTACGAGGCCATGACCTTCGACATCACCGACGCCCTGCAAGAGACCAACGAGATCCGGATCCTCTGTCGGGACGATCTGCGGGACCAAACCCAGCCCTACGGCAAGCAGACCATGAAGCGGGGCGGGATGTGGTACACCCCCGTCTCCGGCATCTGGCAGACAGTGTGGCTGGAAAGCGTCCCGGAGGAATATATCAAGAGCCTTCGCATCGATCCGAAGCTGGACAGCGTCACCATCACCATAGACCCGCCCCTGGACGGCAAGATCACCGTCCTGACCCAGGGAGAATACCCCCTGATCCAGGGCAAAGCCACCATCACGCCGGACGATCCCCGCCATTGGAGCCCCGAGGACCCCTTCCTCTACGACTTCACCATCGAGACCCGGCAGGACCGGGTGGACTCCTACTTCGCCCTTCGCACCATCGAGACCAAAGAGGTGGACGGCTACCAGCGTCTGTGCCTCAACGGCGAGCCCTACTTCTTCCACGGCCTGCTGGACCAGGGCTACTGGCCCGACGGCCTATTTACCCCCGCTTCGCCGGAGTGTTATGTAAACGACATCCTAGCCATGAAGCGCCTGGGCTTCAACACCCTTCGCAAGCACATCAAGGTAGAGCCGGAGGAATTCTACTACCAGTGCGACCGTCTGGGCATGATCGTGTTCCAGGACATGGTGAACAACGGGGATTACAGCTTCCTCCGAGACACCGCCCTCCCCACCCTGGGAGCCCAGACTCTGGACGATGAGAAGCTCCACCCAGACCCCGCCACCCGCCACATCTTCCTGACCTCCATGGAAGCCACGGTGGCCCAGCTCCGGAACCACCCCTGCATCCTCTACTGGACGATCTTCAACGAAGGCTGGGGCCAGTTCTGCGCCGACAGCGTCTACCACCATTTACGCTCCCTGGATAGCAGCCGGATCATCGACACCACCTCCGGCTGGTTCCGCCGAAAGGAAAGCGATGTGGACAGCCGCCACGTCTACTTCAAACCGATCGCCCTGACCGCCGGGGATAAGCCCCTGGTCCTGTCGGAATTTGGCGGCTACAGCTACAAGCCCAAGGACCACGTGTTCAACACCGAGAAGACCTACGGCTACGGCAAATATGAGACCCCCGCCGCCTTCGCCGCCGCTGTGGAGGACCTGTACTACCAGCAGGTGATCCCCGCCGCGAAGCAAGGCCTGTGCGCCGCGATCTACACCCAGGTCAGCGACGTAGAAGATGAGACCAACGGCCTGCTCAGCTACGACCGCAAAGTAGAAAAGCTGACCCCCGAACGCATGGTCCCCATCGCCCAAGCCCTCCAAAACGCCATGAAATAACGCCGCGAATTACACAGGGGACGGTTCTGTGTGTGGTACCACACACAGAACCGTCCCCTGTGTAAAATCACGCCCGTTTCTTCTCAAAACTCTTGGTCCAATCCGAACACAGCAGCACCGCCACCAGCACGACAGAACTCAGTGCCCAGGTCAGCGGATACGCCCAGGAGATCATCCGAAATTCCGGGATCACCTTCAAGATAGAAGTCACATACACCACCCGGACACCGCACCAGAAGCTGAGCATGGTGACCATAGGTATGAACGCTTTCCCGCACCCCCGCAGCACACCGGCAGCGCAGTGGCTCAACGCCAACAGGCAGAAGAACAGACAGGTGGTCTTCATATGCACCATCCCAAACTCCACCGATTGGGGGGTATCCACGAAGATCTTCAGCATGGGGGCCGCGAAGAAATAGATCGCCACACCCAGCAGCTCCGCCGTGATCACCCCAAAGATGATCCCAAACACCGCGCCCCGCTTGGCCCGGTCGAATCGCTGCGCCCCCAAATTCTGACTGATGAAGGTAGGCAGCGACATGGACATACTGGTGATCGGCAAAAACACGAAGCCCTCCACCTTGGAGTAGGCTCCCACCCCCGCCATGGCGAAGGGACCGAAGGAGTTGATGCTGGCCTGCACCGTCAGATTGCCGACGCTGATCACACTGTTCTGGATGCCGGTGGGCAGTCCCTGGACCAGCACTTCCTTCAGGATCGGCTTATAGATCCTCAGCTTCCGGAAGTCCAGCCGGGTGTAGTCCGTCATCCGGCACATCCGGATCACGCACAGCACCACGCTGACCCCCTGGGCGATCACGGTAGCGATCCCCGCTCCGGCCACGCCCCAATGGAACACCGCCACGAACAGCAGATCCAGCACCACATTGATCAGCGAAGAAATGATCAGATAGTACAGCGGATGCAAACTGTCCCCCAGCGCCCGCATGATCGCCATGCAGATGTTGTACATGACCACGGTGGACACCCCGGCGTAATAGATCTGGAAGTAGGCCAGAGACTTGGGCATCACGCTCTCCGGCGTGCCCATCCACTCCAGCACGAAGGGCACCAGAACCAGCCCCACCACCGTGGCCAGGATCGACGCGATGATGCCGAAGAGGAAATTGGTGTGGATCGCTTTCACCACGCCCTCCTCATCCCTGGCGCCAAAATACTTGGAGATCACCACACCGCCGCCCACGGAGATCCCTCCGAAGAAGCCCACGATCAAAAAGGTCATGTTTCCGGCGGAGCTGACGGCGGCGAAGGAATCGTTATCCGCAAAATTGCCCACCACCCAGGCATCCACCACGTTGTAGAATTGCTGCAGCAGCTGTCCCATGAACAGCGGGATCGCAAAGGTCAAGATCTGCTTCCAGATCACGCCCTGGGTCAGATCCACCGAGATGCTGCCCCCTCGCCGACTCTTTCCCAACATTTTCATACCACTATCGCCTCTTTAGTCATAACATTTCATACTTCAAGTGACCCATAAATGATACCACGATCCCCGCCCCAATGCAAGGTACGATAATCAATCGTTTAGCGGAGTAAATGTGCGGCGACCTCCGGTCGCCGAGCGCCCCGCAGGGGCGCAATGCCTTCCCCCGGGGGGAAGGTGCCCCCGAAGGGGGCGGAAGGGGAATGCGGGCGATAACGTTATGGTTTTCGAGCAGAGTAGGCTTGATCCAATGTTCGACCTTGCAGCAAGCCTGAAAATTATCCATAATGTGTAGGTTTCCTCCCGAATTCCCCTTCCGCCCTTCGGGCACCTTCCCCCCCGGGGGAAGGGATGCGCCTGCGGCGCTTAGTACGCCAAACGATAATTTCCCCTCCCTCTCCCACTTGCAATCACACAGCGGTTTTGATATAATGGTCTTGATTTTTTTCAAGCGAGGCGTATCCCTATGAAAACACAAGGATTCGATAACGATCAATATCTGCACACCCAATCCCAGAAGATCCGGGAGCGGATCGCCCAGTTCGGCGGTAAGCTGTACCTGGAGTTCGGCGGCAAGCTGTATGACGATTACCATGCAGCCCGGGTGCT
>JAFTKE010000050.1 GCA_017456045.1 Oscillospiraceae bacterium | reverse complement strand
TGGGTCCACTTGTAGAACTCGGGATCGGAGGTGGCGATCACCTTGTCCCAGTCATAGTCGAAGCCCAGCTCCTTCAGCTGCTGGGAGAAGGTAGCGATGTTCTTCTGGGTGAAGCCATTGGGATGATTGCCGGTATCCACAGCATACTGCTCCGCAGGCAGACCGAAGGAATCGTAGCCCATGGGGTGCAGCACGTTGAAGCCCTGCATCCGCTTCATACGGGACATGATGTCGGTGGCCGTATACCCTTCCGGATGTCCGGCATGCAGGCCCACGCCGGAGGGGTAAGGGAACATATCCAGCACATAGTATTTCGGCTTGGAGAAATCCCAAACATCCGTCTGGAAGGTCTTGTTCTCCTCCCAATATTTATGCCATTTCGATTCAATGGCGGAATGATCGTAATTCATGATAAACACCTCTCCATATGCTTATGTAGGGCGAGGGCATGCCCTCGCCGCCCAGATCGCTCGCGATCTGGGATCGACTACCCAGGATATCAGTTCTCTTCGATGATGATATCCTTCAGATCCACCTGTTCCGCATCAGCCCACAGCCGCTCCAGATCATAGAAGGCTCTGGCCTCATCGGTGAACACATGGACCACCACGCTGCCGTAGTCCAGCAGCTCCCAGGAGTTGCCCCGATGGCCCTCACGGCCCAACATGGTCTCCCCCAGCTGATCCATGGTGTACTCAGCATAGTCGCACAGGGTCTTGACATGGGTGCTGGAGGTACCGGTGCAGATCAGGAAATAGTCAGCCAGAGAGCTGACCCGGTCGATCTTCAGCAGCTTGATATCCATGCCCTTCTTGGCATCCAACGCCTTGGTGACCTGATAGGCCACTTCCTTTGCACTTAACATAACATCTTTCCTTTCTGGTGATGCATCAGTCAACATCTTGTAGGGAAAGGGCATGCCCTTTCCGCCTCGGATCATCTATGATCCGAGGGTGATACAGTATCGGTATGTGCCATTGCTTCGCAACGGCACCGGAAAGGGCATGCCCTTTCCCTACGAATACTCGATCGCCTTTATTTTTTTGCCAGCCACTCCAGCGCCTCTCGGCTTTCGGGAGACACCTCGTCCCCCAGCCGCTTCAAATGCTCCAGCGTATACTCCAGACCCAGCTTCAAGGCGGCATCGATATCCGAGAACGCCAGCTCCCGAAGCTTCTCCACCCCGGGGAAGTCCCGGTTGGGCTCCATATAGTCTGCCACATAAATGATCTTCTCAAGCAGACCCATGTTCCCCCGGCCTGTGGTATGGTGCCGGATGGCCGTCACCACTGCAGGCGTTTCTGCGAAGATCCGCTCCGCCACCAGCGCGCCGGTGAGGGCGTGGAGGGTCTTGGGATACTTTTTTCCAAAATCGCTCAATATCGTACCATATTCCTGGCACAATGTCAATTGCAGGGGGCCGTCCAGCGCCTTGGTCACATCGTGGAGGATCCCGGCCCGGGCCGCATCATTTTCGTCCGCGCCCCACCGTTTCGCAAGCTCCACCGCCGTATCCCGGCAGCCCAGCACATGGTCCACCCGGCTCTTTTTCAGCAACGACAGCACCACCGGCTCCAGCTCCTCCATGGAAAGCCCCCGGTAGTCCCGATCGGTGCCATAAAGGCCACGCTCCCGGATGTAGTCCCCCACCCCCTCCGGCAGGAAGGGTCCGGCACACCGGAACACCAGCATCCGCCGCAGCTGCGTAGAGGAGATATCCACCACCGGGTTCTTGACCAAATGGACCACATGGCCCTGGGCTTCCATCTCTGCCTTTTTCTCATCGATGGCTGCCTGCTCCCCCCGGTCGCCCCGGTAGAACACCCCCAAAGATGCCTGGGCAAGGATCCTCTCCGGGCAGCGCCATTGCAGGAAGCTCAGGAACATATCCGTCCCCATGAGAAGGATCAGCTCATCGTCCGGATACTGCTGCCGCAGCTGCTCCACCGTCTCATAGGTGTAGCTCTTCCCTTCCCGGCGCAGCTCCAGATCCAGCACGGACACCTTCACCTCTCCGGCGAAGGCCAGCCGCACCATCTCAAGCCGCTGCTCCGGCGTGGCAGACCGCTCAGATAGCGACTTATGTGGGGGGCTCCGATCCGGGATGACCAGAAGCAGATCCAGCCCTAAAGAGCGCACTGCCTCCATAGCAGCCCGAACATGTCCCAAATGTGGCGGATCAAAGGTACCGCCATAAATGCCGATCCTACGCATAAGCGAACCCCCCAAATTTCCTGTCATCGCGAGGAGCGCAGCGACGTGGCGATCCCCCTATTTCATCGGACGATCCCAGGATCTGAGGGGATCGCCACGTCGCTGCGCTCCTCGCGATGACACGTTTTTTAATTTACTCTTCCCCGTGCAGCTGTTTTTCTCTGCTGCGCTCGATGGACTTTTCGATCGCCTGCTGGCGGAAGTACTCGTTGCGCTGCTCCCGGACCTTCTTTTCCGCAGCCCGGCGTGCCCGGATGCCCTTGCGGACCGGGTCCTTCTTGCTCACCGGAGTGGGCTTGCGCTTGGCACGACCGGTGGCGTTGCGCTCCTCCTGGCACTTCTCGCTGAAGCGATAGATCACGAACTTGGTGCCGATCACACTCACGCCATCAGCGCCGGTGGCCTCGCAGATCGCGTCAGAGACCTCTCTGGGGCTCATGAACGCACTCTCCAGGACCTTGCCCTTGATCAGCTCTCTGGCGGTGAGCTGTGCCTCCGCCTGGGCGATCACCGACTCGGTGACGCCATCCTTACCCACCATCAAGGTGGTCTCCAAAGCATTGGCCTGAGCCCGCAGCTCCGCCCGCTCTTTACTTGTCAGCATAACCTGCCTCCTTCAATTTCTCACGTAACACCCGCAGGGCATTGCCCCGATGGGACACCTGGTGCTTCATCTCCGAAGACACCTCCGCCGTGGTCTTGCCAAAGGGCGGGTAGTAGAAGATGGGATCATAGCCGAAGCCGTTCTCCCCTCTGGGCTCTCTCGTCAGCTCCCCGTGGATCTCTCCCCGGGCCTGGATCACTTCTCCCTCCGGCGTCACGAAGGTGATCACGCACACGAACTGGGCCTGCCGCTGACCGTCCGGCACCTGCTCCGTGTTTTTCAGCAGCAGCTGTAGCCGGCCCCAGTCATCCAGGCTCTCATCGAAGCCATACCGGGCAGAATACACCCCCGGCTCCCCGTTCAGGGCATCCACCGCGATGCCGGAATCGTCCGCCAAGGCCGGAAGCCCCGTGGCCCGCATCACCGCCATAGCCTTTTGAAGAGAATTCTCCTCAAAGGTGGTGCCAGTCTCCTCCACATCGATATCCACCCCCAGCTCCGACTGCAAGACCAGCTGGAACCCGAACTTCTCCGTGATCTGACTGATCTCCACCAGCTTGTGGGGATTCTTGCTTGCTAATACGACTTTCATATATTCTCCAATAAACGCTGTCATCGCGAACCAGTGCGCACACTGGTGTGGCGATCTCCTAAAGTCTTCGGAATATCCGGGGGATCGCCACGTCCCCTTCGACTTCGCTCAGGGTCCTCGCGATGACATATTTTATATCAACGCTTCCACGAAATCCTTGGGCACGAAGGGCATCAGATCGTCCGCCTGCTCGCCCACGCCCACGAACTTCACCGGGATCTGCAAACTGTCCGCCACCGCGATCACGATGCCGCCCTTGGCGGTGCCGTCCAGCTTGGTCAGAGCGATGGCCGTGACACCGGCGATCTGCTTGAACTCCTTGGCCTGGATCAGACCGTTCTGGCCCGTGGTGCCGTCCAGCACCAACAGCACTTCCTTAGACACCCCAGGCAGCTCCCGCTCCACGATGCGGCCGATCTTGTTCAGCTCGTTCATCAGGTTGGTCTTGTTGTGGAGCCGTCCGGCGGTGTCGATGATGATCACATCCACATCCCGGGATCTGGCCGCTTGGATGCCGTCTTACACCACAGACGCAGGATCCGCACCCTCATGCTGGCGAACGATGTCCGCCCCGGACCGTCCAGCCCAGACCTCCAGCTGATCCGCTGCCGCGGCACGGAAGGTATCTCCCGCCACCAGCAGGACCTTCTTGCCCTGGCGCACCAGCTGCGTGGCGATCTTGCCGATGGTGGTGGTCTTGCCCACACCGTTGACACCGATCACCAGGATCACCGAGGGCTTGGTATCCAGCTTCAACTCCAGGTCGCCCACCTGCAGCATCTCCACCAGGATCTCCTTCAGGGCTTCTCTTGCCTCCTCCGGCTCCTTGATGTGCTGCTCCTTGGCCACCTTGCGAAGCCGCTCCGTGGCCTTCATGGACGTCTCCACGCCCAGATCCGCCAGGATCAGCGTCTCCTCCAGCTCCTCATAAAACTCATCATCCAGCTTGCTGAACCCAGAGAACACCGCACCCAAAGTATTGCTCAGCGCCTCTCTGGTCTTAGTCAAGCCAGCCTTGATCTTGTCGAAAAATCCCATGATATCTCCTTCCTTCAGGATCCTTGTAGGGGAGGGTCTTGACCCTCCCTAAAGTTAACAACTACTGAGCGGTCACTCGAGCGCTCAATTTCGCATATTTCAGGGAGGGTCAAGCCCCTCCCCTACAGGAGCGCATCTGTCACTCAACGATCCCCAGATACTCTTCCATCTGGTTCAGATCCAGCCGCAGCAGCTTGGAAACGCCCTGCTCCTGCATGGTGACACCGTACAGCACATCGGAGGCCTCCATGGTGCCTCTTCTATGGGTGATCA
>JAFTKE010000049.1 GCA_017456045.1 Oscillospiraceae bacterium | reverse complement strand
ATAATGCAGAATGAAAAATGCTTAATTAAGGTGTCCCTTCGGGACATTTTTAAATCCATTTGCGAAGCAAATACAATAATTCTGCATTTTGCATTATGAATTATGCATTCGTCCGATAGGACGCTAAACGATAATTTACCATTCAAGCCCTCCCATGATACCACACATCAAAATAAAACGCAACTAAAATTGACTTTATCCCTCTCAGATGATATAGTAGTGAAAGAATTCTGAATAACAGAGGTACTACTTATGGACTATCAAGCACTTGCCGATCTCCTGTTCCCCAACGTCACCGACACGCCTGAGACGCTGGAGGAGCGGTTCCCCCTGCGTAGCCTTCCTGAAGGTGCCGTGGTGACCCGTATGGCCCCCTCTCCCACCGGCTTCGTCCACCTGGGCAACCTGGTCCAGGGCCTGACCGCCGAGCGCATGGCCCACCTGTCCGGCGGCATCCTGTTCCTCCGTGTGGAAGACACCGACGCCAAACGCGAAGTCCCCGGTGCTGTGGAGGTGCTGATCGACACATTGAAGCATTACGGCATCCACTTCGACGAAGGTGCCACCATCGACGGCGACAACGGCTCCTACGGCCCCTACCGCCAGCGCCAGCGTGCCGCTATCTACCATGTCTACGCCAAGAAGCTGGTGTCCGAGGGCATGGCCTACCCCTGCTTCTGCACCGAGGAGGAGCTTTCTGCCATGCGTGAAAAACAGGAAGCAAACAAGGAGACCACCGGCTACTACGGTAAATACGCCATGTGGCGTGACCGCTCCATGGAAGATATCCAGGCCCAGCTGTCCGCCGGGGCCCCCTGGGTCCTTCGCTTCCGCTCCACCGGCTCCATCGAGAACCAGTTCAAGTTCGACGATCTGGTGAAAGGCAAACTGACCATCACCGAGAACGACGTGGACCACGTCCTTCTCAAATCCGACGGCATCCCCACCTACCACTTCGCCCACGCCGTGGACGATCACCTGATGCGTACCACCCATGTGGTCCGTGGCGACGAGTGGCTGCCCACCCTGCCCTTCCACATCCAGCTGTTCAAGGCTCTGGGCTTCCGGCTTCCCAAGTACGTCCACATCGGACCCCTGATGAAGATGGACGGCACCTCCAAGCGCAAGCTCAGCAAGCGCAAGGATCCGGAGCTGGCTCTGACCTTCTATAAGGCCGAGGGCTTCCCTGTGGAGGCAGTGTACGAATATATCATGACCCTGCTGAACTCCAACTACGAGGACTGGAGACGGGCCAACCCCACCGCCGATGCCACCACATTCAAGTTCAGTCCCAAGAAGCTGAACCCTGCCGGCAATCTCTTCGACTACGCCAAGCTCACCGACGTCAGCAAGAACGAGATCGCCAAGATGGATGCCGCTACAGTCTATGAAAAGCTCACCGAGTGGGCCAAGGAATTCGATCCTGACTTCGCTTCCAAGCTCGTCGCCGATCCCGACTTCGCCAAGGCGATCCTGGCGATCGGCCGTGGCGGCAAGAAGCCCAGAAAGGACCTTGCCACCTGGAAGGAAGCCAAACCCTACATGGGCTTCTTCTACGATGACTACCTGGAGTCCCCTGTCTTCGATGAGAAGTTCGACAAGGCCACCATCATCGACGTCCTGGAGCGCTTCCTGGCCTCCTTCGACATGGCGGACGACTCCGCCGCCTGGTTCGACAAGGTCAAGGCGATCACGGAAGCGATCGGCTTCACCACCGACATGAAGGCCTACAAGGCAGACCCCACCGCCTACAAGGGCACCGTGGCAGACGTATCCACCTTCATCCGCCTGGCCGTCACTGGCAAGACCAACTCCCCCGACCTGTACACGGTCATGCAGATCCTGGGCTGCCAGCGCACCAAGGCGCGCATCCAGTCCACCATCGCCGCCCTCTCTTGATGGAAAAAAGCTCGGCATCCCATCCGGATGCCGAGCTGTTCTTATGTATATAAGGGTCGGAAGGAAAGATCGAACAGCTCCCAGGAGATGCTGTCATCGGAGTCCACATCATAGCGGACGCACACCATGATCACACCATCCTGGACCGTAGCTGAGCAATGCTCCGCCGCCTCCGGGATACGATACCGATACTCATACCGAAGCCCCTTCCGGTCGAAGATCTGGATCAAGAGATCGCCGGACTGGTCCGCTCCATCGATGCAGTAAAGCCCCGTCACCGGATCGAGATCGTACCCGGAACCATAGATGGCCACGGGATCGAAGCACCGCTCTCCCTGCTCATCGATCACAGTAAACGCAGATGCCTCGCCTGCGATCGTGATGACACCGGCATATCCATCCACATAAGAGAAGGTGGGCACACGCACCCCGTGCGCCAGCCAGCCCTCCAGCTTCAGCGCCATCGTGCCGTCCCTGCTGAGGCCATCCTGGAACATGATCGACGAGGCGTCCCGCCATTCCTCCCAAAAGGACGAGGGGTAGGCCAGATCGCTCCTATCCAAGGGGATCCCCTCCTCCAAACCTGTGACGATATCGATCATCCCCAGAGGACTGAGGAACCGCCCGGAGTCATAATAGAATTCCGCGCCCCAATCCGCATCGGTGTTCCTTTGGACGAAACCGTCGATCGACTGCCAGTATGACTCAGACAAAGGGACGACCCACTGCAAAGAACTGTCCAGCAGTCCAAGCTGTCCGTCCTTCTCCGCCATGATATATCCGTCAGCAAAGAACCGTTCTTGCTGGGACTCCAGGATCGACTGGCAGAGCAGGAATCGATCCGCCCCCAGAGAAGCCGGCGTGACGATCTTCCCATCCTCTGTACAAAGATGCATCTGACCATCCGCAGACCGGCTCACCAGCGCAAGACCATTGTAGAACCCGCCGTCACCGACATGACAGGGTCCATACCCATCCGGAAGCTGGAACAGGATGTGCCCTTTTTTATCGATGCAAACGATCGCTCCATCAGATCGCCGCTGAGCCAGGAGCTTTCCCTCCCGGAAGGTCCCCACCGGCAGCAGCTCAGACATTTCCAGCACAGGCATCCCACTATTGGGATCGGCCTGGGTGCTGGGCTCCGTCGTCCCGCCTTCGGTCGGCTGATCTGAAACACCGGACGCACAGCCTGTCATGCAGACAGCCAGTATGATCGCCAGCAGCAGTCTCCACCGCTTCATCCAATTCCCCCTATATCCACGCACCTAAGGTGCGGACCACCAGAAAGATTTACATAATTCGTCTACATAGATCCTACCACAGATCTCCCGTTTTTTCAAGGCTGGATGACAGATTTCCTAAATTTTTCTGGATAAAAATGCCCACCAGGATTCCCGGTGGGCATAATGATCAACGCAGCAGTGCCTGTGCCAAAGCCATGGTCACGCTGGCGCAGCGATGGGCTGCGATCTTTTCGAAGGTGGGGTAATCCATATCCGCGGAATCGTCGGCCTTGTCGGAGATCGCCCGCAGGATCACGAAAGGGACCCCATTGCGGTAAGCCGTCTGGGCGATCGCCGCCCCCTCCATCTCGGTGCAGACCGCGCCGGTGACAGAGATGATCCTGTCCTTCAAGGCAGGATCCGCCACGAACTGATCCCCACTGGCCACTCGCCCGATCCGAGTATGGCCCTGGTTCACCTTTTCAGCGGCATCATAGGCAAGCCCGATCATCCCCTGATCTGCAGGGAACGCCACCACATCCATCCCAGGCACCTTGCCCACCGGATAGCCGAACGCATGACAGTCGAAATCATGATACATGGCGTCCTCGCTCACCACCAGATCGCCGATATCCAGCGCCGCGTCCAGCGACCCGGCGATGCCGGTATTGACGAGGTGAGTCACCTCGTAACGGTCACACAGGATCTGAGCGCACAACGCAGCGTTCACCTTCCCGATCCCGCACTGGACCACCACAGCGTCCAGTCCTGCCAGCTTTCCGGCGTAAAAGGTACTGCCCGCCCACACATCCGAACTTTTCTCCTGCATATTTGCCAGCAGCGTCTCCACTTCCTCCTGCATAGCACCGATGATACCCAGTCTTTTCATCCTGTCCTCCTTCATCACTTGGGATACACCAACCGATCGTCGGTGATGTCATCCAGCATCTTCCCGTAACGTCTGCCCCAGAACTTCGCCATAGGCAGATCCATATCCAAATAGTGTCCGCAATCCTTTGCACTGGCCCCCGGCACTTCTCCCTGGAACTCTGCCACGAAGCGGAAGCACTCCCGCACAAGCTCCAGCACATCCCGGGAGGAAAGATCCCCCGCCATCAGCAGATAGAACCCAGTCCGGCAGCCCATGGGTCCAAAATACAGCACCCGATCCTTCCACCGTGGTTCATTCCTCAAATATGTGGCCGCCAAATGCTCGATGGTGTGGATCTCCCCGGTGTTCATCACCGGCTCATCATTAGGCTTGGTGACACGCAGATCGAAGGTGGTGACGGTCTCCGCCCCCACCCGGTCCTTCCGGGATACATAAAGCCCCGGCTGGAGCTTTTGATGATCGATGGTAAAGCTTGTGATCTTCTCCATAGTAACGTCCTCCTGTTCGGGATGATTATACAAGATATCATCGCATTTTGCAAGATATAGCCCACACAACCAATGGTTGTATCCAGATCCAACCATCGGTTGCGTGGTATTTTCTCAGAATTAACGACCGCTCCATAGCATTCCCACCCATTCTGTGGCATAATAGACCCAACGAAAGCAAGGAGGAACCACCATGACACTAGGTAAACGGATCGCTGCCGGACGAAAAAGACTGGGCTTGACCCAGGATCAGCTGGCGGATAAGATCGGCATCACTGCACAGGCGGTGAGCAAATGGGAGAACGACCAGTCCTGTCCGGACATCTCCACCCTTCCGAAGCTGGCAGATATCCTACAAACCACCACCGATGCCTTGCTGGGCAGAGCGGAAGCGCCCACCCCTCCACCTGCCGACCCAGCCCCAGTCCAGCCGGCCATCAAATGGTCGACTGGCAGCAGACATTACACATTGCGCCATGCATTCCTGGCCCTCTTCATCGGAGCGATCACGCTCACCGCCGCATTACTTGGGCACCACATGACCTTTTGGAGCATCCTGTGGCCCTCCGTGATCTTGGTCGTGGGGGTAAGTGGCAGCTGGAGACGATCCTCCTTCTTCCGGATCGGCTGCTTGCTGTTAGGCGGTTGGTTCCTGCTGGAAAATACCGGCCTGCTGACGATCGGTCTGGATACTGCCATGATCCTACCGATCATCCTGCTGTTATTCGGCTTCAGTCTACTCCTGGATGCCATGTTAGGACGCAAAGCTGTGACCCACCACGGCCATCATCCATCCCAAGGTGACTACCAGATCGACGGCGACCGGCTGTGCTTTCGCTCCAGCTTCGGTGAAAACCGTCAGAAGATCACAATGACACGACTCTCCGAAGGTGACATCTCAGTCAGCTTCGGAGACTACGAACTAGACTTCTCCGGTGTCGATCAGATCTCCGACGGCTGCTTCCTGTCCGCCAATTGCAGCTTCGGCGAGCTTCTCCTGGTGATCCCCAGTCGATACCTTGTCCAATGCGACGGAAGCACCTCCTTCGCCAGTATCGAGACCATCGGCCATCCCGATCCGTCCCACTCCGCCTCGATCGCCCTGCAGGCCAACTGCAGCTTTGGTCAGATCACGATCAAGTACATCTAACAAATGGAGCTGTCCACCCCGGACAGCTCCTGTTTTATCATTCTCGGTCATCCAAAAGCCAGGATCACCCTTCCTGCTCCGCCAAGAAGCTGCCGATCCGTTCCAAAAACTGCCTCCCATACCAATTGGCCTTGATCTCGCCCACGCCGGAGACCTTCCAGAACTCCGACATGGTCCTGGGCTTTTTCCTTGCCATGTCTGTCAAAGTGGCATTGGAGAACACCATATACGCCGGCATCTGCGCCTCCCTGGCCAGCTCGCCACGCAAGGAACGAAGGACCTCGAACAGATCCGCATCCTGAGGATCCAGCTTCTGGACGGAAACGACAGTCGGTGCCTTTTCCTCCTCTTTTTCAACCTTCCTGCGCATGGTGACCTGCTGCCCATGGAACAGCACTTGACCAGCCTTCTCCGTCAGCCGAAGGGTCTGATGCTCCTGTTCTGTGAACAGATATCCTTCCGCCTCCAAATGGTCGATCATCCCCCGGATCGCCGTCCGTCCCATGGTCTTCATCAGTCCGTAGGTACTAAGATCATCCAGCCCAAGCTCCAGAAGACGCTTCTCCCTGCTCCCCTGCATCACCCGGGCGATCATCGCTGGACCCACGTAGTAGCCCAGCCGATCCGATACCCTGCGGACGCAGGAGAGGATCATCTGCGCCTCCCTGGTGATGTCCACCGTCTCCAGATCCGTCTGGCAGGATCCGCAATTCCCACAAACCGCAACGTGTTTCTGTCCAAAATACTCCAGTAGAAACCCCCGCAGGCAATCCCCGGTCTTGCAGTATCCCACCATGCTGTCCAGCCGCCTGAGATCCTGCTGCCGCACCGCTTCTCGCTGAGCTTCATCCAATTCCTCGTTGTCCGAGGAATTATCGATCAGGAATCTGGCTGTCCGTACATCGTTCGTGCTGAACAAAAGGATGCAATCCGCATCCGTACCATCACGCCCGGCCCGTCCAGCTTCCTGATAATACGCTTCGATGCTTTTTGGCATATTGTAGTGGATCACGAAGCTGACGTTGGACTTGTCGATGCCCATACCAAAGGCATTGGTGGCCACCATCACCGTCTTGCGGTCATACAGGAAATCCTCCTGGTTCTCCGTCCGTTCCTCTTCCTCCAGCCCAGCATGATACCGGGTAGCCGCATATCCACGGTCCAAAAGAAGCTGGCAGACCTCTTCCACCTTCTTCCGAGTCGCGCAATAAACGATCCCGCTCTTGCTCCGCCTGGAGGTCAGTAGCCGGATCAACTCCGCGTCCTTAGACTGCGGCTTGCGGACCTCGAAATACAGATTGGGACGATCGAACCCCGTCACCATCCGTACCGGAGAACGCAGCTTCAAGATCCGTTCCACATCCTCCCTGACCTGGTCAGTGGCAGTAGCGGTAAACGCCCCCACCACCGGCCTTACAGAAAGGGAATCGATGAACTGCACGATCCTAAGATAGCTGGGCCTAAAATCCTGCCCCCATTGAGAGATACAGTGAGCCTCATCCACAGCAAGGAAGGAGATATCGATCCTCTCTACTATGGAACCGAATCCGCCATAGTCCAGCCGTTCCGGTGCCACATACACGATCTTATACTTCCCTGCCACCAGATTCCGATACACCGTCTGCATCTGAGAGCCGGAAAGAGTGCTGTTGATATAAGCCGCTGGTACACCAGCCGATCTCAAAGCCATCACCTGATCCCGCATCAGAGATATCAACGGAGAGACCACCAAGGTGATCCCAGGAAGCAGTAGTGCCGGCACCTGATAGCAAATGCTCTTGCCACCACCAGTAGGCATGATCCCGAACACGTCTCGCCCGGAAAGGATCCCATCGATCAACTCTTCCTGCCCGGCCCGAAAGGACGAATATCCAAAACACCGTTGCAGGACTTCATACTTATCCATGAACATCACCTAAATCGAGTAATCCTGTCTATTATCGCACGATCAGACAAAAATCGCAACCTCACACATAAAAAATGACCGCCCCTTGCGGGCAATGTCATTAAGTTAAGCACGCCCTCAAGGCTCCCCTTGTAGGGGAGCTGTCAGCGAAGCTGACTGAGGGGTTTTCAAAAGCGTGGGTCGCACGCTTTTAGTGATCAGCTGCGCTGATCACACACCCCTCCGAGCCGCCTTCGGCGGCCCATCTCCCCTCAAAGGGGAGGCTTGTGATGCGTATCTTTCGTTAACTTAATGATATTGCCCTTGTGGGGCGGTCATGATAATATCCGCGGAAAGCCGCTTAT
>JAFTKE010000048.1 GCA_017456045.1 Oscillospiraceae bacterium | reverse complement strand
TATTATCCCACCGCGACCGATCATCGGCGGGCGGGTCCGTGCCCCGCCCCTACGATGGCGTTGCTGTCATCTCCTCCATAAACAGGGATCTGGCTTTTTCCCTTGAGACAGCTTCCTCAGGGGGAAGGTAAGGACGCTGTCGCACCAGGGGCTTTCGATATGCTGTACCTCCTTTTGGAGAAGGGTTGACAAATGGAGATGAGTAGTGTATGATATCGTAAAGTTAGCGGAGGCTAACTATTATAAAGAGTGATGGTTAGCGCAAGCTAACTGGGAACACTATATCGTAAGGTCTTTGGATGGAGGTGTGAGGTATGGCGGAAGCGCATTTGATAAAGCATTGCGCGCCCACGTTGGCGGGGATCAAGACTGGGAGCGTTTTCTCCTGTCCCTATGAGCGGCGGGAGGAGCTGATGGATTCGATCCGGGCACTGAACAGGCGGCTCAGTCCCAAGGGGCTTCGGGTGGTGCCGCTGCGGTTTTCAGAGCGGAAGGCGCTTATCTATCTGTATCGCCCGTCCCAGCTGCGGCAGGATCTGAGCGACCGGGAGGCTTCCCGGATCCTGGAACGCCATGGCTACGCGATCCACAGCTGTGAGCGGTGTGTGGTGCGTTTGGCTCAGCGGCTGCGGGAGGAGGGGGATTTCCCCCACGAGATCGGGCTGTTCCTGGGATATCCGCCGGAGGATGTTCGGGGATTCATCGAGAACCATGCCTGCGGCTTCAAGTGCGTTGGATGCTGGAAGGTCTATGGTGATGAGGAGGCTGCCCAAAAGCGGTTCCGGCAATACAAGAAATGCACCCAGGTCTACTGCGACCGGTGGAACGATGGCGGATCCATCGACCGGCTGGCGGTGGCGGACCGCAGGAGTGGAAGATTTACAAATTAGAAACGATCTGTCCAGATTCATTAAAGCTATCGGTGGTATCCTTTAGGCATACATCCAAGCCAAAGGAGAGATCATCATGACAGGATTCGATAATATGGGTCAGTTCGACGAGCCGCAGGTGCCCCAGACGGGGGAGGCCCCTTTCCAGCCCACGCCGACCATGGGCACATGGGAAACGCCACAGAACGTTCCGGACCCGCCCCGGCCTATACCGCCGAAGAAGGAAAAGAGACTGTTGCCGCTGATCGCAGTGGGGCTTTGCTGCTCGCTGCTTGGCGGGGCCGTAGGCGCAGGAGCGGTGATGCTCCTGGACAAAGATGGTGATGTGTCCGCTGGCGGGGGCCAGACGGCAGGGGCCGGTCAGGACACGGTCACCATGTTGGAGGGGATCCGGGAACAAGCGGTGATCGATATCGTGGAGGTGCCCACTGATGAGGTGATGACGGCGGCGGAGGTCTATGCGGCAAACGTCAGCTCCACCGTGGGTATCACCACGTCCGTGACCACCAACTACTGGGGCTATCAGTCCACCTCGGCGGCTTCCGGGTCTGGGTCCATCATCTCTTCTGATGGGTATATCCTGACGAACTTCCATGTGATCGAGGATTCGGATAGTATCACCGTTTCTACCTATGACGGCCAGCAGTATGACGCCAAGGTGGTCGGGTACGATGAGAGCAACGATATCGCGGTGCTGAAGGTAGAGGCCCAGGGGCTGAGTCCGGTGATCCTAGGGGATTCCGACAAGGTGAACGTGGGAGATGATGTGGTGGCGATCGGCAACCCCTTGGGGGAGCTGACCTTCACGTTGACAGCTGGGAAGGTCAGCGCCATGGATCGGGAAGTCACTTTCTCCAATAATGTGACGATGGATCTGATCCAGACCGACTGCGCCATCAATTCTGGCAATTCCGGCGGTGCGCTGTTCAATATGTATGGCGAGATGATCGGTGTCACCAATGCTAAGTATTCGGGCTCCTCCGGCAGCGGTGCTTCGATCGATAATATCGGCTTCGCGATCCCGGTGAACTCCATCCGATCGATCGTGGAGAGCATCATCGAGAAGGGGTATGTGGCGAAGCCCTATCTGGGAGTGACGGTGTCCGATGTCAGTGAGGAGTATCAGATCTACGGGCTGCCCCAGGGGGCGGCGGTCCAGGCCGTGGCGGAGGACAGCCCTGCCCAGGCATCCGGGCTGAAGATCGGTGATATCATCACTCAGGTGGATGATACCGAGATCACCGGTGCCGATGCGCTGGTGGAGCTGATCGGGGAGCATACAGCGGGGGATGTGCTGGAGCTGACGGTGTATCGCAGAGGCGAGACGGTCCGGCTGACGGCCACGATCCAGGAGAAGATCCAGTCTGCCACCGGCGATCATAGCCCGGCTGAGTCCAGGAGATGAATAATAGAGCGCATTGCGAAATGGATCGCAATGCGCTCTTATTTATAGCTCTTAGACGATGCCCTGGGCGTTCATGGCGTCGGCCACCTTCAGGAAGCCGGCGATGTTGGCACCGGCAACGTAGTTGCCTTCCATGCCGTACTCCTTGGCAGCGTTGTCCAGGTTGTGGAAGATGTTGACCATGATGGTCTTCAGCTTGCTGTCCACTTCCTCGAAGCTCCAGCTCAGACGCTCGGAGTTCTGGCTCATCTCCAGAGCGGAGGTGGCCACGCCGCCGGCGTTGGAAGCCTTGCCGGGGCAGAACAGGATGCCGCTCTCCTGGAAGTACTTGGTGGCTTCCAGAGTGGTGGGCATGTTGGCGCCCTCGGCCACGGCGAAGCAACCGTTGGCTACCAGCATCTTGGCATCCTCCAGGTGCAGCTCGTTCTGGGTGGCGCAGGGCAGGGCCACGTCACAGGGAGTGGACCAGACGCCCTTGCCCTCGTGGTAGACGGAATTGGGACGGGCCTTGGCGTACTCAGTCAGGCGGGCACGCTTGACCTGCTTCACGTCGATCAGGGTAGCCACATCGATGCCGTCGGGATCGTAGATCCAGCCGGTGGAGTCGGAGCAGGTGACGGGCTTGGCACCCAGCTGCCATGCCTTCTCGATGGCGTAGGTAGCCACGTTACCGGCACCGGAGACGACCACGGTCTTGCCCTCCAGGGACTTGCCATTGCACTTGAGCATCTCGTCGGTCAGGTACAGCAGGCCGTAGCCGGTGGCCTGGGTACGGGCCAGGGAGCCGCCGTAGCTCAGGCCCTTGCCGGTGAACACGCCTTCGTAGACACCACGGATGCGCTTGTACTGACCGTACATGAAGCCGACTTCCCGGGCACCCACGCCGATGTCACCGGCGGGCACGTCGGTGTCGGCACCGATGTACTTGTACAGCTCGGTGATCAGGCTCTGGCAGAAGGCCATGATCTCACGGTCGGACTTGCCCTTGGGGTCGAAGTCGGAGCCGCCCTTGCCGCCACCCATAGGCAGGTCGGTCAGGCTGTTCTTGAAGGTCTGCTCAAAGCCCAGGAACTTGATAACAGACTCGTTGACAGAGGGATGGAAGCGCAGGCCGCCCTTGTAGGGGCCCAGAGCGCCGTTGAACTGCACGCGGTAGCCGCGGTTGACCTGGTACTTGCCCTGGTCGTCCAGCCAGGT
>JAFTKE010000047.1 GCA_017456045.1 Oscillospiraceae bacterium | reverse complement strand
GCGCCTGCGGGCGCTAGAGTCAGCTTCGCTGACAGCTCCCCTACAAGGGGAGCCTTGAGGGCGTGCTTAACTTAATGACATTGCCCCTGCGAGGGGCTTTTTTGGCAGTCTGGACGGGCGTGTTGCATAATGCGACATCGTAGGGGCGAGCATTGCTCGTTCGGCGTTTTTGAAACAAAAACGCTTCGCCGCAGGCGAAAAAACGTAGGATCCATCGCCAATACCGCTGATCGCAGGCGATCAGCGGCGGACGACCGATGGTCGCCCCTACGTCCTGGATCGACCTGTCATATCAAAACGGGAGTGTTGCGTCATTTTGCAACACTCCCGTTTTTTTCGTTGATGGTGAGGACCATACCGCTGTAGGGCGGCAGGGTCTCTGGGGAAGATGCGGGATCGGTGGCGAAGATCGGTTTGAGATCGCCGATCCGCGGCAGGGATACTTTGGAAGGAGCATCCGAGAAATTCAGCAATACGAGGACGGAGGACCTGCCGTCGGTCCGGGTGTAGCCGAAGACGCGGGGGTCATCGCTGATATGTTCTACCCACTTGAAGCCCTCATAGCTGTGATCCAGCGACCAGAGAGCGGGGGTCTGGCAGTACAGGCGGTCCAGTTCTGTGATGTAGCGCTGGAAATCGGCGTGGGTGGCGTTTTCGGTCAGGTGCCAGTCCACCTCCCGGCGTTCGTCCCACTCCCGGAGCATGGCAAGCTCGTTGCCCATGAAGTTCAGCTGCTTGCCGGGGTGGGTCATCATGTACAGGTACAGGAGCCGTGCTTGCCGGAATTTGTCATCGTGACTTCCCTGGAGCTTGTTCAGGATCGTTCCCTTGCCGTGGACCACCTCGTCGTGGGAGAAGGGCAGGATGTAACGCTCATTGTAGGCGTAGTGGATGGAGAAGGTGATCTTATCCCTCATCTGACGACGGTCATGGGGATGGCTTTGCAGATACTGGAGGGTATCGTGCATCCAGCCTAAGTCCCACTTGTAGTCGAAGCCCAGACCGCCCTCCTCCACGGCTTTGGTGACACCGGGGTAGGCCGTGGAATCCTCGGCGATGAGCATGGCGGTGGGATGCAGGGCGTGGAGCCCCTGGTCCATCTTCTTCACGAACGCCATCGCCGAGCTGTTGACGCCCCGGCGTTCATCGCCCTGCCAATAGATCAGGCGGCTGACTGCATCGAACCGCAGACCGTCGAAATGGTACTCCTTCAGCCAGTAGTTGGCTGCGGACTGGAGGAAGCAGGCCACCGCTGGATGGGAGTGCATGAAATTGCAGCTTCCCCATTCGCTTTCGCCCACGTCTGTATGGGGGTATTCATAGAGGGCGGTGCCGTCGAACTGTTTCAGGCCATAGGCATCCACGGCGAAGTGGACGGGCACGAAGTCCATGATCGCACCGATCCCGGCGTTATGCAGCTTGTCGATCAGCGCCATCAGCTGCTGGGCGGTGCCGTAGCGGCTGGTGGGGGCGAAAAAGCCGGTGTTCTGGTAGCCCCAGCTGCCGTCGAAGGGATGCTCGGAAAGGGGCATGAACTCCACATGGGTGTAGTGATGCTCTTTCAGATAAGCGATCAGCTCATCGGCGATCTCATCGTAGCGATACCAGTTGCCGTCCTTCTGCTTCCAGGAGCCAAGGTGCATTTCATAGATGTTCAAGGGCTTGTCATAGCATCGGGTGCGCTGCGTCATCCAGCTTTCATCGGTGAACGCATAGCCCAGCTCCCGGATGATGCTGCAGGCACCGGGGCGCAGCTCCATGCCGAAGCCGTAGGGGTCGCAATGCTCTTGCCGACCGTTGCGGCCGTAGACTACCAGCTTGTACATCTGTCCGGGCTTTGCGTCTGGGGAGAAGCCCACCCAGATGCCGCTCTGGTGGAGCTGCTCCATGGGCTGCTCCTGCCAGTCGTTGAATTCACCCATGATCGTGATGCCATGGGCGTTGGGGGCGAAGGTGCGGAAGACTACGCCGCCGTTTTCACAGTGGGCTCCAAAGTATTCGTAGGCATCGAACACCTCACCGGCGTAAAATTTTTGTAGGTCCATTCAAGCTCCTTTCCGACACACTTGTGTCGTTTTATGTTTTGTGGTATCATAACACAAAGATGACCGGGATTCAATCGTTCCGGCGCAACTGACACATTGGAGGGAAAAATGTATCACAAACAAGTCAACAAAACGGCGGTGCAGAGCCAGCACATGATCGCCGATGCCCTGTTCAGCCTGATGAAACGAAAGCCCTTCCAGCAGATCACCGTCACGGAGATCTGCGAGGAGGCCGCCATCGGGCGCAAGACCTTCTATCGGAATTTCGATATGAAGGAGGATGTGGTGCAGTTCCGGCTGGACATCCTGTGCGCTCAGTATAAGGAGGAGATCATGGGCATGACACTGGCAGAGCAGCTGCGGCATCATATGCAGTTCGTCCGTGACCATGCGGATGTGTTCATCACACTGTATCGCAGCGGTATCCATCAGATGGTACGGGACAAATTCGCCATCCTCCTGCCGGATACTATGCCCAAGTGGACCGATGACCCCGTGGAGCAGGAATACCGGAGCCGGTACATCATCGCAGGTGTGGAGGCCGTCGAGCGGGTCTGGGTCGAGCGGGGCTTCGCCGAAAGCATCGATGAGGTGGTCGCCATCGTACAACGGGCCCACGAACGGCAAGTGCCCATGGGATGATCACCGGCGATCCACTACGATGTGGCGGATATGATCACCTATCGTTCGGAAAAGCAGTTCGACTTGAAGATCCGGGTCTTCGAAAACGGTGAGTTGCAGTTTGAGGAGACCATCCACGATCTGGCAGCTGTTTGTGAGCTGCTCCGCGGTGTCCAGCTCGGGGCCCTTCGTCGATCGGGGGGCGTGGAGAAAATTTCCTAAAACCGATTGACAAGGTAGGTATTTGGTGCTATACTTTATTCACCTACCAGTTAGGTAAGTATTAGACGAGAGGTGTTCTGGATGAAGAACTGGTTCGAGGTTCTGGTCAGAGCCAATTTCCGCTTTGGTCGAATGTGAGGATGTGCATACCCATATCCAAAATTCGACTCAAGAAAGGGATTTGACTATGTCTAACTACAAATTTGAGACCTTACAGCTCCATGTGGGGCAGGAGAACGCAGACCCCACCACCGATGCCCGGGCGGTGCCCATCTATGCTACCACTTCCTATGTGTTCCACGACTGCGCTCATGCCGCTGCCCGGTTCGGTCTGACTGATGCCGGTAACATCTACGGACGGCTGACCAACTCCACCCAGGACGTTTTTGAAAAGCGCATCGCCGCATTGGAGAGAGGCGTGGCGGCGCTGGCTGTTTCCTCCGGCGCAGCCGCCATCACCTATACCTTGCAGGCGTTGGGGCAGAACGGTGGTCATTTCGTTGCCCAGAAGACCATCTACGGCGGCAGCTATAACCTGCTGGGGCACACCCTTCCCAATTTCGGCATCACGGCATCCTTCGTCGATATCCACGATCTGAGCGAAGTCGAGGATGCCATCCAGGAAAATACACGGGCTATCTATATCGAGACCTTGGGCAATCCCAACAGCGACATCCCGGATATCGACGCACTGACGGATCTGGCGCACAAGCACGGCCTGCCGCTGGTGGTGGATAATACCTTCGGTACGCCCTACCTGATCCGCCCCATCGAGTATGGCGCGGACATCGTGGTCCACTCTGCGACGAAGTTCATCGGCGGTCACGGCACCACGCTGGGCGGTGTGATCGTGGACTCCGGGAAATTCGACTGGGCAGCATCCGGCAAGTATCCTGCCATCGCAGATCCCAACCCCAGCTATCATGGTGTTTCCTTTGTAAAAGCAGTGGGGCCTGCCGCGTTCGTGACCTACATCCGGGCGGTACTGCTTCGGGACACCGGCGCCTGCATCTCTCCCTTCGCGGCGTTCCTGCTGCTGCAGGGCACGGAGACCCTGTCCCTGCGTTTGGAGCGTCACGCCGAAAACACCAAAAAGGTGGTGCAGTTCCTGGCTTCTCACCCTCTGGTGGAGAAAGTCGAACATCCCAGCCTGCCTGACCACCCCGATCACGCACTGTATCAAAAGTATTTCCCTGATGGCGGCGGTTCCATCTTCACCTTCGATATCAAGGGCGGTGTGAAAGAAGCTCACGAATTCATCGACAGCCTGAAGCTCTTCTCCCTGCTTGCCAATGTTGCGGATGTCAAGAGCCTGGTCATCCATCCGGCGACCACCACGCACAGCCAGCTCACTGCCGAGGAACTGCGCGATCAGGGCATCCGGCCCAACACCATCCGTCTGTCCATCGGCACGGAGCATATCGACGATATCCTGGCCGATCTGCAAAACGGCTTCGACGCTGTGAAGGAGGGCTGAACCATGGCGAACATCTACACTTCTGCCGATCAGCTGATCGGAAAAACGCCCCTGCTGGAGCTGAGCCACATCGAAAAAGCCTTTGGACTGAAGGCCAAGATCCTGGCCAAGCTGGAGTATTTCAATCCGGCAGGCTCTGTCAAAGATCGGGCCGCTAAGGCCATGATCGACGATGCGGAGCGCCGTGGCGTGTTGAAGCCCGGCTCGGTGATCATCGAGCCCACCTCCGGCAACACCGGTATCGGCCTTTCCGCCGTGGCTGCCGCCAGAGGCTACCGTGTCATCATCGTCATGCCTGAGACCATGTCCGTGGAGCGCCGCCAGCTGATACAGGCCTATGGCGCGGAGCTGGTGCTCACCGAGGGCAGCAAGGGCATGAAGGGGGCCATCGCCAAGGCACAGGAGCTGGCGGACCAGATCCCAGGCAGCTTCCTTCCCGGTCAGTTCGTGAACCCGGCGAACCCGAGAGCCCACTACGACACCACCGGACCGGAGATCTGGGCCGACACCGATGGCAACGTGGATATTTTCGTGGCGGGCGTGGGTACCGGCGGTACCATCACCGGCGTGGGCACTTATCTGAAAGAGCGGAAACCGGAGGTGGAGGTAGTCGCCGTGGAGCCTGCTTCCTCCCCAGTCCTTTCCACCGGGACCGCAGGTGCTCACAAGATCCAGGGCATCGGCGCTGGCTTCGTCCCGGACATCCTGGACACGGATGTTTACGATGAGATCGTCACGGTATCCAACGAGGATGCTTTCGCCACCGGGAAGCTGATCGGCAAAAGCGAGGGCGTGCTGGTGGGTATCTCCTCCGGTGCCGCCGTATGGGCTGCCATCCAGCTGGCGAAGCGGCCGGAAAACCAGGGCAAGACCATCGTTGTCCTTTTGCCCGACACCGGCGACCGATATCTGTCCACACCGCTTTTTAGCAACTGACATCCGGCTCCAGCAGCTGCTTTTAGCGGCTGCTGGAGCATTCGCTGAAGGGAGTTTTCGTCATGGCTTATGTAAGTAATAGAAAAGCAAAACGCACGACATACCGGATCTGTTCCACAGCGCTGTTGATGGCACTCAATATTGCGATGAGTTCCTTCGGTGTGCCAGTCCCTGGTGGACATTTTTACATGAACGACATCATCATCTGCACCGCAGCCATCCTGTTGGATCCTCTTGCGGCATTCATGGTGGGTGGTGTAGGCGCATTTTTAGGAGACTTGTTTTTCTATCCGACTCCTATGTTCGTTTCGCTGGTGACTCACGGCCTACAGGCGATCGTGATCTCTCTATTTTCCCACTATGTTATGAAGAAGCACCGCGTGCTTTCCTCCGGGATCGGTGTTACGATCGGTGCCGTTATCATGATCGTGGGATACTCTCTCGGAAGAGCGTTCCTTTATAGTACGCCGGAATACGCGATCATGAAGCTGCCTTACCAGATCCTGCAGGCAGTTGTCGGTGCAGTGGTAGGGATGTTCCTATGTTGGAAGTGCAAGTTGGTCTATGTGTTCGACCGGAAGATCATCCAGAAAAACTGAACGATATACACCAGCTGATGAAATGATCTACTGGAAAGTATGCTTTCCATATGATACAATAGCAAAAACGAAAGGAGTGGAGGTTCCATGATGATCTCGACTAGAGGCCGCTATGCGTTGCGGGTCATGATCGACTTGGCAGAGCATCAGGATGAGGGCTATATCCCCATGAAGGACGTGGCAAAGCGTCAGGGCGTTTCGCTTGGATACATGGAAAAGATTCTCCCAGTCCTGGTCAAAAACGGTATCGTAGAGGGCCTGCAAGGAAAGACCGGTGGCTACCGGCTGATCCGAAAGCCTGAGGGATACACGCTGGGCGAGATCCTGCGGCTGACAGAGGGTTCCCTTGCTCCGGTGGCCTGTCTGGAATGCGGCGCGTCGCCTTGCGAAAAGGCGGCCGACTGCCGGACGCTCCCGGTCTGGACGGAATTGGACCGCAGGATCAACGAGTATTTGGATGGCGTGACGATCGCGGATCTGCTGAGATCCGGTCCGAAGGTCTCCGTATCGCAGACGAGATAAAACCAGATACGAAAGAGACGATGTCGTTAAGGAAAGATTCGCGCTTCAAGCCTCCCCTCAAAGGGGAGGTGGGCCGCCGAAGGCGGCTCGGAGGGGTGGGTGATCAGCGTAGCTGATCACCAAAAGTGTGCCACCCACATTTTTGAAGACCCCTCAGTCAGCTTCGCTGACAGCTCCCCTACGAGGGGAGCCTTGGGGTGCGCATAGCTTGATTTCGCTGCCTGAAAGAGACGATCTTGCTTCTTGATGTACTGCCCCCATAAGAGACAGTGGAAAGACTGTTTCTTATGGGGGTATTTCTGTGAGGAGAAAGGTCGATGCTGTGCCCTGTCAGGGAGGAGAACATTACAACTATTTTACATCACCTTGGTTTAGGACTTTACATCCATTGGGTAGGATATGGGTGTGATCAAAAACAAAGGAGATAATAAATATGAAAAAAATGATCGCGATCATGCTTTCTATCCTGATGCTGATGGCTTGCTTGACTGCCTGCGGCAGCAAGGAAGAAAAGTCCGTGTCCACCGATGGTTCCACTTCCATGAGCAAGGTCATCAACGCCCTGGGCGAAGCCTTTATGGAAAACAACAGCGGCGTGAACTTCACTTACAATGCCACCGGCTCCGGCACCGGCATCACGGCGGTCAAGGATGGCACTTGCGACATCGGCCTTTCCTCCCGCTACCTGAAGGACAGCGAAAAGGCTGAGGGCCTGAAGGAAACGATCCTGGCGATCGACGGCATCGCCATCATCGTACATTCGGAAAATCCTGTTGCCGACCTGACTCTGGAGCAGATCTCCGCTATCTTCAAGGGCGAGATCAAGAACTGGTCCGAGGTCGGTGGCAGCGATGGCGAGATCGTGCTGATCGGCCGTGAGGAAAGCTCCGGCACCCGTGACGGCTTCGAATCCATCACCGACACCGAGGATGCCTGCGCTTACCGTCAGGAGCTGACCTCCAACGGCGCAGTGCTGACGGCGGTCGCCGAGAATCCCAATGCCATCGGTTATGTGTCCCTGTCCTCCGTCAAGGATACCGTCAAGGCCATCTGCGTCAATGGTGTGGCTCCCAGCGAGGCTACGATCAAGGACGGCAGCTATGCTGTGCAGCGTCCCTTCGTGCTGGTCACCAAGGAGGGCGTGGAACTCAGTGAGACTGCCCAGGCATTCTTCGACTTCGCCACTTCCTCCGCGGCCAGCGAGATCATCAGCGCAGCCGGTGTGGTTCCCGTCAACTGAAATAGCAATGCGGCGGTGATCATCGCCGCTTGCTGTGCGTAATTAGGTGTAGCTATGAAAAACGATAAGCTCTTTGAACGCATCGTTCACGGGATCTTTCTGATCCTGGGACTTGTAACGGTGGCCTGCGTGCTGCTGATCACGGTCTATCTGGTGGTGTCCGGCATCCCGGCGATCGCCCAGATCGGTCTGTGGGATCTCCTGTTCGGGAAAGCCTGGGTGCCTACCGGTTCGGAGCCCCAGTTCGGCATCCTGCCCTTTATCCTATCCAGTGTCTACGGAACGGCCGGTGCGCTGGTCTTGGGGGTGCCCATCGGGTTTCTGACTGCTGTATATCTCTCCAAGAAAGCATCCCCAAAAGTAAAGCAGCTCATGTCTGCGGCGGTGAGCCTGCTGGCGGGTATCCCTTCGGTGGTTTATGGTTTGGTCGGTATGATGGTATTGGTCCCTGGGATCCGTGACCTGTTCTCTCTGCCGGACGGCGCCAGTCTATTGGCAGCCATCATCGTCCTTGCGATCATGATCCTGCCGTCTATCATCAGTGTCTCCATCACCGCGCTGGATGCCGTTCCCAAGGAATATGAGGATGCGTCTTTAGCGCTGGGGGCTACCCCGGAGGAGACCTGGTTCCGGGTCAGCGTGCCTGCTGCCAAAAGCGGCATCGCCACCGCGGTGGTGCTGGGTGTGGGCCGTGCCATCGGCGAAGCCATGGCGGTGATGATGGTATCCGGCAACGTGGCTAATATGCCGTCCCTTTTTGAAAGCGTCCGTTTCCTGACCACGGCCGTATCCAGCGGCATGGGCTATGCGGACGGACTGTACCGACAGGCGCTGTTCTCCATCGCACTGGTGCTGTTCCTGTTCATCATGCTGATCAATGCGGTGCTGAATTTCTTTTTGAAGGGGGAGAAGAGATCATGAGGAGACGAAGCAAGTGTCTGTTTTGGTGGACGCTTCGCGGGAAGCCATATCTCATCGTATCATCGCTTGGGATCGTGGCGCTGATCTTCATGTTTTTGCTGAAATGAGATCGAGAAATGTGTTTATATGGACTGTCCGCCTGCTGATGTGGCTGGCGGCGGGTATCACCGCAGCGCTGACCCTTTTCCTTTTGGGCTATGTTCTGATCAAGGGCCTGCCCAACATCACATGGGAGCTGCTCTCCACGAGACCCAGCTACTTGACCGGGCGGATCGGCATTTTGCCGGATATTTTGAATACGGTCTACATCATCATCGCCACTTTGGTATTCGTTCTCCCGCTGGGCGTTGGCGCGGCCATCTACCTGACGGAGTATGCTACCAATAAGCGGGTGGTAGGCATCATCGAATACGCGGCGGAGACTCTGTCCGGCATCCCTTCCATCATTTACGGTCTGTTCGGTACGCTGTTTTTCTGCAACTTCATGGATCTGAACAAGAGCCTGCTGGCAGGTGCCTTGACGCTGGTGATCATGAATCTGCCCACCGTCATGCGGACCACCCAGGAAAGCTTGAAGACCGTCCCCCAGTCCTACCGGGAGGGGGCGTTCGGTCTGGGTGCGGGAAAGTGGCGTGTGATCCGTACGGTGGTGCTGCCCAGCTGTGTGGACGGTGTGATCACAGGCTGCATATTGTCTGTGGGTAGGATCGTGGGCGAATCCGCGGCATTGTTGTTCACTGCCGGCTTTGCCCATGCGCTGAACGGTTTCTTCGAAGGACTCAGTTCCTCCGGTGCGACGCTGACCGTTGCTTTGTATGTTTACGCAACGGAAGAAGGTGATTTTGAAGTCGCGTTCGCCATCGCTGCCATCCTGATGATCCTGACTCTGCTGATCAACTTGAGCGCGATACTGATCGGCAAATATTTCGAGAGGAAAAATAAAGTATGAGTATCATTACCGCCAACGATCTGTGCCTGTGGTACGGCAGTTCCCAGGCGCTGAAACATGTCGATATCCAGATCCCGGAACGGTCTATCACTGCCCTGATCGGCCCCTCCGGCTGTGGCAAGTCCACTTTTTTGAAGACCCTGGACCGGATGAACGATCTGATCCCCAGTGTGAGGATCGAAGGAACGGTCACCTATGGCGGGCAGGATATCTTTGCTCCATCCGTGGATGTGAACGACCTGCGCAAGGAGATCGGCATGGTGTTCCAGAAGCCCAATCCCTTCCCCATGAGCATTTACGACAACATCGCCTACGGTCCCAGGACCCACGGCATCAAGAGCAAGGTACAGCTGGATGAGATCGTGGAAGAGGCCCTGCAAGGCGCTGCCATTTGGGACGAGGTCAAGGACCGGCTGAAAAAGTCCGCGCTGGGCCTGTCCGGCGGTCAGCAGCAGCGGCTTTGCATCGCCCGTGCCTTGGCAGTAAAGCCCAAGGTGCTGCTGATGGACGAACCCACCTCTGCCCTCGACCCCATCTCCACCTCCAAGATCGAGGACTTGACGCAGCAGCTCAAGAAGGAATATACGATCATCATGGTCACCCATAATATGCAGCAGGCTGTCCGTATCTCGGACTATACCGCGTTTTTCCTTCTTGGCGAGCTGGTGGAATTCGGAGAGACTGAAAAAATATTTTCCATGCCCCGTGACAGGCGCACGGAAGATTACATCACCGGGAGGTTCGGATAATGCGGAATATGTTTGATGATCAGCTGAACGACTTGCATAGAAAGCTCATCGAAATGGGCTCCGCCTGCGAGACCGCCATCGATCTGGCGGTGAAAGCGCTGCTGGAGGGCGACAGGTCGATCGCCCATGAAGCGGCAGCTCATGACCAGCAGATCGATCATATGGAGCGACAGATCGAGGCTATCTGTCTGAAAATGCTCCTTCAGCAGCAGCCTGTGGCCCGGGACCTGCGGCAGATCAGCGCCGCCATGAAGATCATCACCGATATGGAGCGGATCGGCGATCAGGCCGAGGATATCGGTGAGATCGTACCGTTCCTGAAGGGACGCACCGGTCTGGAATGCCAGGATATCCGGCTCATGGCTGAAACGGCCCAGCAGATGGTCCGCTTTGCCGTGGATGCTTATGTGGATCAGGATATGGCGCTGGTCAAGAAAGTCATCACGATGGATGACATCGTGGACGATGCCTTCGACCGCACCAAGGAGACTCTGATCCGCATGATCACGGATAACAGGGAGGACGGCGAATATGCGCTGGATCTTCTGATGATCGCGAAATATCTGGAGCGGATCGGCGACCACGCTACCAATATTGCCGAGTGGGTAGAATTCTCCATCACCGGAACACATACGAACGAGGGATGATCGATGATCTGGATAGTCGATGACGATAGTACCATCCGGGATATCCAGGTCTACACCCTGAATACCACCGGATTTGAAGCGAAGGGCTTTTCCGGCGGCGCACCGATGTTTGAAGCGCTGAAGACCGAGATCCCGGAGCTGATCGTGCTGGATATCATGATGCCCGGAGACGATGGCATCACCATCCTGAAAAAACTGCGGAGCAGCCCGTCGACGAAGGACATCCCCATCATCATGGCGACGGCCAAGGGGACGGAAATGGATATGATCACGGGTCTGGATCTGGGGGCTGATGATTACTTGGCGAAGCCCTTTGGCATCATGACCCTGGTCTCCCGGATCAAGGCGGTGCTTCGCCGCTGTGGAAAGCAGAAGCCTGACACGCTCCTGTCTGCTCACGGGATCGTCATGGACACGGAAAGCCGTGAGGTCCGGGCGTACGGCGAGGATGTGGAGCTGACCAAGAAGGAATTCGCGATCCTTCGCCTGTTCCTGCGCAGTCCCGGCAAGGTCTACACCAGAGAAGCACTGATGAACGAGGTGTGGGGCGCGGAATACTGCGGCGAAAGCCGCACTGTGGATATGCACATCAAGACCTTGCGGCAGAAGCTGGGGGCGGCATCCGGCTGCATCAAGACCGTGGTAGGCATTGGCTACCGCATGGAGGCGACACAATGACGAAACGAATTTTTCGGTCTATCTTCGCAGTCGCCGCTGTCGTACTACTGTTGAGCCTGAGCGTGGTGCTGGGTGTTTTGTATGACCATTACTCTGATCTTCAGTGGCGGCAGCTGGAGTCGGCATTGGAGCTGACCCGATTGGGGGTGGAAGCCTTCGGGAAGGACTATCTCTGCTCCATCCCCACGGAGGATCTGCGCATCACGTGGGTCGATCGCAGCGGTATGGTCT
>JAFTKE010000046.1 GCA_017456045.1 Oscillospiraceae bacterium | reverse complement strand
CCTACCCGGTCCTCCACAAGATCGTAAATAGGATCACCGCCGAAGTCGAAGGCATCAACCGCGTCCTCATGGACCTGACCCCCAAGCCCGTGGGCACCATCGAGTGGGAGTGACCGAATTTGTTTTAGCAAAAATGATTTATCCTCTTCGGGGCAATTTTCTTTATCCTTTCTCGATTAGATAAATCACTGCAAAAGAAAATAATATAGTAATTTTGAAGACCTTGTGTCATCGTTTTCGATGACCAAGGTCTTCTTTTTTTGTCGCAAGAGAGACCTTGACCACTAACTTTTCGCAAGATTAGTGCTATCCTTGCAAAATCCTTTATTTTTCGACATTTTTCGACCTTTTCTTCTCTTTTCGTGAAGAAGAATCCTTGCCAATCGCCTTTGTTTTCCGCTTATTTTCTTGATTGAAAAAAGGAAAAAAGAACGGTTTGGACGAGAAATTTCCTTGCCAAAAGTGGAGATGTCTTCACTAAAAATGCATTGAATTGCAGAAGGAATGACGAAAGGAAAGGGATAAAGATTTTTGCACTGATGAAACTAAAAAGGAAATGTTGGGAGATAGTATTTCCCGAAAAACAAGTTTTTCGGGAATTGCAAAATCCCAAAAGAAACAAAATGGCAGGTATTTTCGATGCGAAATGTGGTTTTTAATTGTAGCGACAGGTTGATTTCCCCGAAAAAATAAAAATTCGGGAAATCGTTCCCCGAAAAATGTGTTTTTCGGGAGATTTTTCGGAAAAGGAGAAAACTATGAGACCGTTAAAAATCAAAGACCGTTGCACAAAAAAGAAACTTAAAAAGTGTGATGAGGTTGCTCGTACCTACGACAAAATCCAGACTGCTTAAGGATCTAATGCTCAACAGAGATAAAATTAGTCTTGCAATCGATACTTATTGCAAGGATACCTATACCAATTATACTATTGCAGAAAAAGAAATTAATCTTGGAATAAGATACACCATCTCTCATGACGGCGGTAATCTAGTATTAGACACTTATCATAATAAAAAAGGCGGCACAACACTTGCAGTGAATAGCGGTAAGCCTACACTGCTTGAGGATAGAAAAAAACTGGCACAGTATATCTTGGAAAGTCCTCTGTGTGCTATGGCTACTGGTTCCGATCATAACAGAAGTATGTTGTTCAAAGATATCACCAGAGAAGACTTTGATACCATTATTGCCGCAATTTGCGAAGAAGATGATTTCAAAGCTCTGATTAGCAAGGAAGAAAGCAAGGAGTACACCGCAATTGGTGATCCCCGGCAGGAGCTGGTGCGATATTTGCAGTTCGGCGGTTTTCCTGCGCTGCATTTGCAGGAGTATCCCCGGGACGCGGCCTATACCATCGTTCACGACATTTACAACTCCACTATTTTCACGGATACCGGCATATCCAGATCTCTAGATCCGCGACCCTTCATAAGCTCCACAAAGCGATCCTCAACGCATTTGATTTTGAGGATGACCATGAACACGCTTTCTTTATGGATAATAAGTATTGGAGCATCGTGATCGATGCACCCCTACGGGAGGTCCTTGCGATCGCAGGATCGGAAGGGCTTACATTTGATGGACATTGGGAACTGGGCGAATTCGTAGCACTCTACCAGGAACTGAACAACAACACCCACAAGCACGCAAATCGTGGCCATACCCCCAACGAGCTGTTTATGATGACAGACCGTGGCCGAAAGCTGTCCGAAAGACTTGCACCAGCTGGGCAAATGAGCCTGTTTGAAGAGCCTGTATTTTATACCAAAGCTCCCCTATATATGCACAAAACTATACAGCCACGATCGAGTGGGAGTGACCGGATCGTTCAGGGACGCCCTCTCGCATCCTCTTGGGACACTCCGATCGCATCCTTGGTCCGTCCCCTGAAATATCCCTCAAAAGTCAGAAAATAAGACCTTGTGCAGCTCACGAAGATGAACTGCACAAGGTCTTTTTCCTATGGGCACCTCTAACACTCGATCTCGAACGGGGGGTGGATATTTTGTCGCAGATCGAAGTCACGAAAACACCAGGAATATCGTATGCGTCCAGGTGTCCTCGTAGCTAAGGGTCGCATCAAATGCCACGTTCCACAGTCAAACAAGGGGGGCGGTTCATGCCCAGGGATCTTCCGCTACAGGGACCCGGATATCCGACAGGCACTGGATCTCGCTGAGGAACCACTGGCCGGTGGATGGCTTCTTGCGGAGCTTGATCTGTCTCATATGGTCCGCGCCGCTGCTCTGGAGCCAAAGGACCGCCCAGCCGTCGTTGTCGAAGGAATAGGGGTTCTCGTGGACGGTGATGGTGTAGGGGGTGGTGGGGACGTAGCCATTGGCCGGGGTCGCCCCCTGGAAGAAGGAGAAGGGCTTGTAATACTTGCCCGCGAGCCGCTCCTTCAGGAACTGCTTCTCATAGGGACTGACCTCGCCGGGACCCTTCAGGAAGTCCAGCATCCGGATCACGCCCTCCGGGTCCTGCTCATACCGGCAAAGCACCAGGACCGTCAGGGCCGTGGTCTTGAAGGGGGAGTCCAAAGCTGCCTCCGGCAGGGCCTGCAGCTGGGCAAGATCTTCGGGGATCGCGGCGAAGGTGAAGGTCTCGCTGCGGTTCTTCCCCTTGCCCACGGACTGCACCGCATCGTCAACGGCCTTGGCGGCCTCTTTCTTCAGCGCCGAACCGGCGGCTCTCTTCAAAGAATCGAAAAAACTCATGATGTTCCTCCCTTTCAGTCGATCTTCACATATCTGGTGGTCATGATGGTGAGGAAACCATCCCCATCGCTGACCTTGATCAGCTCCTCAGCGCCCATATCCACCAACAGCTTGCCATCCCGCTCCTCCCAGGTCATGGGACCATCGGTCATCATGCCGTCGAAGAGCTGGATACGGCCCGCCCGGACCACTTCCTCGACTTCCGCCTGGGAAACGCCCTCCGGCAGGGGCATCAGCAGGTACAGCTTCCCGTCCTGGCAGACGGCCACCTGCATCCCCACCATCTGCTTGCGCTCCTTCCGCTCATCGGCCACGGCCTCTTCGTCCGTCTCATCGATGTAGGGCATGGGAGATGCCAGATACGCCTGGGCATCCAGGTAGATCATCTCGTTTTCGTCGTTGAACGTGCCAATGGAGTGGAACGTCCATCTTCCTACGTAGCTCATGGTAGTAACCTCCTTATTTCGATACCGACAGCATGAACGCCACCAGCTCTGTGGCGGACTGATCGGGTCGCTCGTCGGTCATGATCAGCAGGATCCGTCCATCATCCATCCAGGTCGCGTCACAGATCCAGGGGTAGTCGGTCTCGAACAGCTGATCGTGATCGATGGTGCCCAGGTGGGTGCCGTCCTCGGCCCAGAACACCAGCTCCTGCAAATTGCTGTCGATGCCCATGAAGCCGCCGGGGATCTGGCCCATGAAGGTGATGCTGCCCAGGGACTCGCCATTCTCATCCCCCAGAACGTCCAGGAGGAAGCCATCCTCATCGTAGAGGAACACCTTGTGACCGCTGTCATCCGCTGCGTAGCCGCAAACATAGATGTAGTCCTCATCCACGATCAGGTGGGAGATGACGCTGACCTGGGGGAAGCACATGGAGATGAAATTGGCGCTCCCGTCGGAGAAGACCACCTTTTGGACATCCGGGCCGGAGAACCAGCTGATGCCCCAGTCACCGGAGGGATGCATGGACACGTTATCACAGCCCTGGTAGGAGGCGATCACCTGGCCATCCTGCCATACGTCCAGATCTTCGCCAAAGCCGGAGCTCCACATCCTCCCATCGGCGGTGGACTGGAGGGCATCGATCCATGCGTCCTCCATCACCGTGTCCTGCCAGATCAGCGCGTCGCCCTGGAAACGATACTCCCGCAGCTCTCCGTCGGTGAGGACGTATACCCGGTCGCCCGCCATGGTGACAGAGTGGTCGAAGGTCTCGAAGGTGGTGATGGGCTCATCGAAGGGGGCCCACCAGCTGTCCACGGTGATGCCGCCCATGGTGAAGGAGCGATCCTCCGACATGAAAGGAACGCCCTCCCAGGGCCAGGGGGCATCCTGGTTGCCGATATCCTCCAGCCGGAAGGTAAGCCCCTCCAGGAGCCGTGCCACCTGGGGATCCTCCACGTCACCGCAGATCTCGATATACACCGTGGCGGAGGCTTCCTCCACCCGTTCGAAATAGCGCACACAAGCTTCGCCCCAGTATTCTCCCTCATGCACCAGGCAGTCCACGCCGCCCACCGGGGTCAGCTCGTAGGACTGCTCCACCGCATAGCGGTAGGCATCGAACCCAAGGCTTTCTAATCTGCTCCGGAAGCTGGCGGGGCCCTCGATCGACACATCGATCTCCACATTTACCAGATAGCCATCGTCACCATCGGGGATGATCATGAAGACCTGAGACCAACCTTCCATGTCGTTGAAGTAGTCCTCGTCGATGGTCCAAACAGCCGGATCATACTCCAGTGTCCACAGCTGTGCTTCCAGCGTCTCCGTGACCGGCTCCGGCGCGCCTGTGGTCTCGGTGGGGTCGGGCTGGGACGGGGCCGTGGTCTCGTCCGTAGGGTCCTGGGGCGCCTCGCTGGTAGACGGAGCCTTCCCTTCGGTGGGCTGGGTGGTGGGCTGGGGCTTTTCGCCGCAGGCTGCCAGCGCTGCCAGCATACACATGATCACCAGCAATGATATCAGCTTTTTCATGCTTTCTCCTCCTGTTCGTGTTCTCAGTGGCCCCTGATCTTCTTGACTACCTTCGGGAAAAATGATATGATCGACCATATGGCAGTCTTGGTGTCCCGTTGGCGCGGGTACAGGAAAGACCGACGCTTTTACGACTATATTTTACCGATCCCCCACCCCAAAGTCGCCACACTTCCCTAAAAAATTAGTGTGGTATCCCAGAAAAAAGTGTGGGAAAAAGTGTGGGACGTGCCACCGCCAAAGGAGCGCGCCTATGAAAAGACCTTCCCTTTACCTGACCATGCTGCTTCTGCTGCTGACGCTGTCGGGTTGTACCGGCATCGGCGAGAAGACCGCCAGCATGTCCATCATCTACGGAGCCACTGCCGTGCTATCCCTGTTGCTGCTGGTCGGCTATCACTGCCTGGTGCCCAAGAAGGATGTATGGTTCCTTGTGCTGTTCACATCCGTCCTGGTGGTGGACGTGGGCTATTTCATCCTATCCATCTCCTCCACTCTGGACGATGCGCTGCTGGCCAATCGCATCTCCTACCTGGGTTCTGTCTTCCTGCCCATGTCCATGCTGATGATCATCCTGGACGTCACCAAACTTCGCTATGCGAAATGGCTCCCCGGCACATTGCTGGGCATCGGGTTGGTGGTCTTCCTGATCGCAGCCAGCCCCGGATACCTGGACATCTACTACAAGGAAGTCTCCCTGGAGACCCTGGCCGGAGCATCCATCCTACGCAAAGAGTACGGGCCCTGGCACTGCACCTATCTATTCTATCTGCTGGCCTATTTCGCCGTGATGGTGGGCGCGATCGTGTATTCCATGGTGAAAAAGAAGATCGACTCCCCAGTCCACGCCACGCTCCTGGCCGCCGCCGTCCTGGTGAACATCGGTGTATGGCTGATCGAGCAGCTGGTGGACATAGATCTCGAGATCCTTTCCATATCTTATATCATCAGCGAGCTGTTCCTGTTGGGTCTGCACCTGATCATGGTAGAGAACCAGCGTCTCAAGGAGCTGGTCAAGGAAGGGCAGGTCGCCGAAGCGGCTGTGCCCCTGCCTGCGGATCCGGCCCCAGGCCCCCAGTTCACTGACGATCAGATCGCCCTGTTCCGTTCCGGTCTCGGGGAACTGACTCCCACGGAGCGGACGATCTACGAAGCCTATACCGCCCAGAAGACCACCAAAGAGATCATGGCCATGCTGACCATCAAGGAAAACACGCTGAAGTTCCACAACAAGAACCTCTACAGCAAGTTGGGCGTCTCCTCCCGCAAGCAGCTGGTGCAGCTATACCACCAGATCGAGCCCCCAGCTCCGAAATGAACACACACTATCCAACGGGCAGTCCCACGGATCCGCAAGACGTCTGCGAGATCCTTGGGGACTGCCCGTTCTCCTCTGTCGCGGTGCCCACGGGCCCCTTGAGCGATCATGGCCATGCATCGAGACGTCGTATCCGGTCCTGACCGGGCATCTGGACCGGCGGCATGGTCTCCGACGCTGCCAAGGGATGGCCCGATCGCATGGCGGCGAGGAATGATGCAGAGGAACACCATAGCGCTGAGTCGCCCCACAGTTTATCCTCCAAATAATGGGTCGAATTCGTTGATTTGGACAGGATCTTGTGATATGATCTATATGAACGACGATAAGGGAGGTAGCGCTTATGATGGATCCTGCATGGATGTCACCGAGGACTGGATCTGCCGTACAGGCTGGTCCTCAGGATACGCTTTTGGATATATTGGGATCGCCCGAGGCGATGGCGGTGTATCTGGTGGTGCTGATGCTGCTGACTGCGGCACTGACAGCCTATGTTTTGATCGCACTGCACCAGATCCGGAAAAGCGGGGAAGCCGCGGCCCAGGCACAGGAGACCCGCCCTCAGGAAAAGGGAACGTCCCAAGACGAAGCTGCGCCCCGGTTCGTGGGCCTGAGCCAGATCGACATGGAGCTGAAGGAGCAGCGGCCCGCCGAATATGACAGCATGAGCCTCGCGCAGCTATGCGACGGCTTCCACCAATACGCTGCCGGAAAGCTGGGGCTATACTATGACATCACCGACATCCGCCGGTTCGTGGCGGGCATGGGGATCTCGAAGCTGATGATCCTGCGGGGCATCTCCGGCACCGGGAAGACCTCGCTGGCCTATGCCGCAGGCGAATATTTCGGGAACCCTTCCACCATCGTGCCGGTCCAGCCCATGTGGAAGGAACGGTCGGATATCGTAGGCTATTTCAATAGCTTCACCAAACGGTTCAACGAGACCCCCCTGCTGCGCAAGCTGTATGAAGCAGGCGGGAAGCAAGACGTGTACATCACCGTTCTGGACGAGGTGAACATCTCCCGCATCGAGTACTATTTTGCCGATTTCTTGTCCCTGCTGGAGCTTCCGGATCCGAAAAGGCGGGAGCTGGACCTGGTCTCCGACAGCTGGGACAGCGACCCCCAGCGGATCCGGGGCGGCAAGCTGCTCCTGCCGGAGAATATGTGGTTCATCGGGACAGCGAACAACGACGACTCCACCTTTTCCATCTCCGACAAGGTCTACGACCGGGCGGCGGTCATGGATCTGGACCGAAGGAGCCAGCCTTTCCCGGCAAAAGATACCCCTGCGGCCCATATCTCCTTCCAGGAGCTGGATCGCCGGTTCGAGATGGCCAAGCGCGACCACAGTCTGTCAGAAAGAAGCAGGACGGCCCTGGCTCAGCTGGACCAACATTTGACGGAGGTATACCGCATCTCCTTCGGCAACCGGATCATGGGGCAAATAGAGCGCTATGTCCCGATCATGTGCGCCTGCGGCGGGACGGAGCTGGAGGCCCTGGATGATATCTTGGCCCGGAAGATCCTGCGGAAGCTGGAGCAGCTGAGCCCGTCTGTGATCAAGCGCCAGATCCCCGGATCGTTGTCGCTTCTGGATGAGCTGTTCGGAGCCGAGCTGTTGCCCCAGAGCCGGGGATACCTGGACCGACTGATAAAAAGCGTGTAAAAGCAGCCTGAACGCATAGCAAGGAGCGATACCATGGAAAAACACTGGCTCGATATCCAGCACCGTGGATTCTCGGCTTATCTGAAAGAGACCGCAGAGGATGCGTCCTGCAAAAGGGTAGCTCGTGCTATCGCTCGTGCCAACGACGCCTCGGAAAGCATGGACACGGTGCTTTGGGACTGTAAAGTCGAGACCGACTGGATCGAACAGATCGAGAGCGCGCTGCCCTTCCTCGAGAAGGCAGTGGGTCAAGACCGACAGTCCATCCTACGGCAGGGGGAGACCGTCCCGATCGAGAAGGCGAAACGGGTATCCAGAGCATCCGTGGAGCATCTGACCAAACATAGCGAGCTGGTCACGACGGTGCCTGGCTCCCACGAGGAGCTGCGCCTGGACAAGATCTACACGACCGAAAACATAGGGACCTATACCGTTTATGAAAACCGGTTCCTGTATATGCTGCTTCGCTATCTGCTGGACTTCGTCGGGCAGCGGTATCAAAAGATCGTCGAGACCACGGCCGCCTTTTCCTCCAAGATCGCCATCACCAAAGACCTGGCCGACAAGGACAGGACGATCCACTTCCATCTGACCTACAGCGAGACCGCACAGGGGACCGCGGATGGCAGCAGCCAGTCCGAAGCAGCGATCCGGCGGATCGAAAGCATCCTCCATACGACGGAGCTTTTACTGCGGACGGAGCTGATGGAGGAGGTATCACTGGCTCCCATGCTGAGACCTCCCATCACCCGGACCAACGTGATGCTGCATGATCCAAATTTCATTGCAGCCTTCGAGCTGTATCGTTTCCTTGCGGAATATGCCCGGGACGGTCACGAAAAGCTGGAGCGTTACCGGTATTCGGGGGACCTCCCCCAGGAGATGGGAGACGATCTGTCTTCCCTGGTCTGCCTGACCTCTTACCTTTCTTACCGCTGCGGTGGGCTTCGGGAGGAGTTGGAGGAACGCTTCCAGGCAGAGGAACGACGCAGAAAAGAAGCAGCAGACGAAGCCAGCAGAGAAAGGCTGGCTGCCATGAAGGGATCGCTGGGCCAGATCAGCGCCCCTGTCTATGGATACATCCTGGCGTTGGAGCAGCGGGTCAGCGATCTGGAGGCAAAAGGCATCCGGATGGATGAGGAGAAAGCCCTCCGCATAGAAGCAGAAGCCCGACTGGAAAAGGCGATGGAGCAGATCGGCTCCTTGCAGGCCACAGCGACAGGACTGGGGGCCGATCTTCGAAGAAAGAGTGAAGAGGTCCACGCTCTGACACTGCGCAGCGAAGGGATACAGAAAGCAGCAGAGGACCAACTGCGGCAGGCAGAAGCACAGCTGGAGGAGGCGCAGCAGCGTTTCGCCCAGGAGCTGGAGCAGCAGAAGCAGGAGTTCCTGCGGGAACATGGAGCGCTTGCGGAAAAATACCGTCTGGCCAATGCCAGAAACCGTGACCTTTCTCCCGATGCCGGAGACTGCTGCACCAAGGAAGCCTTCGGAGAGCTGGAGAAGGAATTCGAAGCCTTCCGGCGTTTCTATGAGAAGCAGTGGAAGCTGACCAAGAAGCAGATCCGCAAGGAGAAGCTATGGGATAAGTGAAAGGCAGGAAGGAGCGGGACGTGATGAAGGATACCCCGAAAAAGCTTTCCATTTGGATCGCGGTCCTGGGCGGTCTGGCGCTGGCTGTGATCCTGGTCATCGCGATCTCCTGGATCGGAGGCGGCGCTGTGGCCCGGGCTTACAGCGATATTCGTTCCTCCCTGGTGGATTCGGAAACGGTGTATATCATGCTGGCCCTGTGGCTTTCGCTGCCATTGGGGCTGATCGTCCTGATCGCCACGGTGGTATCGACCACCAGACCATGGGGAAAGCGACACAAGCGGGAGCTTCATGCCGCCTCCTGGGTCTCAGGCGTTTTCGTGATCGCGGTGACGCTCCTGCTGTCGATCCTTTTGGTGCTGACCGTGATCGGAGCGATCCACCCACGGCAGCAGCGGCTCACCATATACACCCCAGACATATCGAAGACCTATGACGCCACACCGCTATCGGGCAGCGCGCCGGAGATCACCTACGGGCAGCTCCACGAGGGCCACAGGCTGGAGGTACTTACGCTCCCCCGATACAGCCAAGTGGGCAGATATGAGAACGCCCCCGTATTCCGGATCCTGGACGAGACCGGTGCGGACGTGACGAAGCAGTATGATATCACCTCAGACCATGGCACGATCAGCATCCTGGCCCGGCACATCACCGTCACATCCCCGGACAAAAGCAAGACCTATGACGGGGTGGCGCTGACAGCAGACCCCGTCCGGCTCATCGGTGGCACGCTGGTACCGGGCCACCAGCTGGTCCCGGAGCCCAACGATCCGATCCTGCTGCCGGGAACTGTGCCCATCCAAGGGGCATATCGGGTGGTATCCGAAGCAGGCATCGATGTCACCGATCAATACGCGGTCCATGAACGCTTTGGCGAACTGACGGTGAAGCCCATCCCCCTGACCCTGGGCACCGGATCTGCCCAAAAGGTATACGATAGCGAGGACTTGACGGAAAAGACATGGACACACCTCCAGGGATCTCTACTGGAAGGCCATTCCATACACATGGATATGACCACGTCCCTCACCGAGGTGGGGACCGTCCAAAACGAAGGGACCGCAAAGGTATTGGACGAAAGCGGAGAGGATGTGTCCGCCCTATATGACATCCAGTACCGGTTCGGCACACTGGAGGTACAGCCGATCCCCCTGTACATCAGCACCGGCAGCGCGCAGAAGATCTACGACGGGACCGAACTGAGCTGCACGGAATGGACGTTGACCAAAGGAGATCTGGAGCCCGGCGCCACCATCCAGCCGCGAGATCATACCACTGCGCTTCGGGTGGGCACCGTGGATAATATCATCACCTTCTCCGTGGTGGACGCCGGCGGCACTGATGTGACCTTCCGATACAGCTTCGTGTGTGACAACGGCACCCTCAGCGTCCAGCCCCGGCCCATCACGATCCGCACCGGCAGTGCCCAAAAGGCCTACGACGGAACGCCTCTTCGCTGCGACACCTTCGAGATCATCCGTGGCCAGCTGTGTGGGGATGAGCAGATCGAGCTGGTGGGGACATCCATGACCGATGTAGGATATTCAGAAAACTATGTTTTGGATTGCACCGTGTACCGGATCGAAGCGGACGGCAGGAGAACGGACGTCACCGCCTGCTACCGCATATCCTTCGATCTGGGTCTTCTAAGGATCACCGCCAGTTGATACATCCACGAGAAAGGAGGCGGCCAAATGGAGCATGACGTGTATACACTGCAAGGGGAGAGCCAGCGATACAGCCGGTACGAAACACGTATCCAGCGGATCGGACAGGCCCTCGGCTGGGCCAGGCGGCATCGGATCGTGCTGGCGCTGACTGCGCTGTGGATCACGGTGGCAGTGGTCGGTCTTTTGCTGGCAGTGGGCAGCTTCACAGGCAGCCTCACCTTCGAGACCCTGACCTATGGCGGGTCGCCCCCATGCACCATCCATGCGTTCCTTTCCGATGTGCGGTATCAGTATGCCCCGGCGGAGGGCGAAGCGGTCTGGAGCGATGAGAGCCCCACCCTTCCCGGGAAGTATCGCATCCGGGCGGTATCGAAGAACGGCTTCGGGCGGGAGCGATACAGCGACCCCGCCACCTTCACCCTGCTGCCCCGGGACCTGGATGTGCAGATCCACGCCGGGACCTTCGTTTACGGCAGCTCCACCATGGACATCGCCAAAGCCAATACCGAGCTGACAGGCCTGGCAGCAGGCGACCAGGCACGGCTGCTGGAATATACCGCGACCCCAAACCATAAAGGCGATCACACCGTCTCCCTGAAAACGATACAGATCTTCAACAGCGCAGGGCAGGACGTGACGGCCTGCTACCGCGTCTCATCCACGGACGGGTATTTCACCCTGACCCCCCGCCCCATCACCATAAGCGTCAGCGATGCCCAAAAGGTCTATGACGGCGAGGGATGGGACCTGGCGGAATGGGGACTGACCGACGGTCTGCTGGCCCATGATGACGTATTACAAGTCACCTTTGCCCCCGCCCCGACGGATGCAGGCACACATCCTCTGGTGCCGCAGTGTGTGGTGCATGACAAGACGGGAGCGGACGTGACCGGTCGTTACCAGATCGACGTGGAGGAAGGGACATTGACTGTCCTTCCCCGCTCCATCACCGTGCAGACCGGGAGCGCCGCCAAAACCTATGACGCGACACCACTGACCGCCTCCCAGTGGAGCATCCTGGAAGGTGCGCCGATCCAGGGACATACCCTGGTCGGGACCGTCACCGGGACCCAGACTGCCGCAGGTCAAAGCAGCAATACCATCCACCTGAAGGTCCTCGATGCCAATGGTGAGGATGTCAGCCGCAATTACGCCCTGATCTTGAAGCCCGGGACCCTGACCGTCACACCGATCGTCCTGAGATTCGAGACCGGCAGCGCCCAAAAGGTCTATGATGGCCTGATGCTGACACAGCCCGACTGCCGTCTGCTCTCAGGCCGGCCCCTGGAGGGACACCAGCTCGTCTACTACACCAACATCGGGCAGACCAATGTTGGCAGCACCTACAACGACCTGTTCGTCATGGTGGAGGATGCCGCCGGAAACGATGTCACTCAGGCCGGATACGCCATCGAGATCGATCGCGGCACACTGACGGTGACGCCCCGCCCCATCACCATCACATCGGACAGTGCGCAGAAACTGTACGACGGCTATCCTCTGCTCTGCCATACCTATCAGCTGGATGCCCACGCCTTCGATCTCGGGACCTGGGACGAACACATCTCCCGCACCGTTTTCACCGGTTCCCAGACGAACGTGGGCAGCAGCGCCAATACCTTCACCGTGGAGATCGCCAGCTATGATGGGGAGATCACCACCTTCAATTACAGCATCACCTACGTCTACGGCACCCTGACGGTCCTGGAAAACCCCGATCCGCCGGATGATCCTCCCTCTCCCACCCCTGGGCTTGGTCTCCCAGATGAAGAGACTACCATCACGTTCCCTGAGACCCAGTCGGACCTTCTGTATGCTCAGGTAGAGGGTTACGGCGGCTTCCAAGTGGCCCAGCAGATCTATTTCCGGTATTTGTCCTACGGGGATTATACCGGCAGCGGTTGGAGCGCGGCGCAAGGGTATCCGGTGAGCAAAGAGACGCCGCTGGAGTTCGTCGGCAGGAGCCTTCGTGAAAACGCCAATATCCAGATCCATCGCATAAACGACTGCCCCGCCCTGCTGCCCTATTTCACCATGTGGGCGAATCATGAGGTGGCCCAGACAAGCGACTGCTGCTACACCCAGGATAAGCTGACCTACAATGTGGATATGGCCACCGGGTACGCCTACCAGGACCTGAAGGATATGATGGTCATATCGGATCTGCGTCCAGAGGAAGCCGCATACTGCCGGTTCGTCCATGCCCAGTATCTGCAGATCCCCGACTCCACGAAGCAGGCCCTTCTGCAATGGGCAGACCGCCACGGCATCCGTGGGGACAGTCCCACGCTGGCAGAGGACATCCAGTCGGCCATCATCAACGCAGCCGAATACGACCCCTATGGAGCAAATTATCCTCAGGGCGTGGATGTGGCAGTCTACTTCCTGAACGAGGCGAAAGCGGGCATCTGCCAGCATTTCGCCACCGCTGCCACCCTGATGTACCGTGCCTTCGGCATCCCGGCCCGCTACACCGTGGGCTTCGTGGATACGATCCAGAAGGGCGTCATCGTGGATCTGACCAGCCAGGATGCCCACGCATGGGTCGAGATCTATGTGGACGGCTTGGGCTGGGTGCCCATGGAAGTGACCGGCGGCAGCCTGTCCCAGAACGTCAAGACCGAGCTGCACATCCAGGCGTGCAGCGTCACCAAGATCTATGATGGCAATGCCTTCGAAGGGTACGACCTGACGCAATGCGTCATTTCCTCCGGCACGCTGCGAAAAGACCACCGCCTGGAGGTCACCACGGCCACCGGTGACACCGCCAGCACGCCGGGAGAGTATTGGAACCGGATCGAACGATGCGTCATATACGATGAAAACGGCAAGGACGTCACCGCCCAATACTACAACATCCACCTGGACTACGGTCTTCTGAAGATCCTGCCCCGCCAGATCACCGTGACCATCGGCTCCGCCAGTAAGGTCTACGATGGCCGACCGCTGATCTGCCGGGAGCATTGGATATCCCAGGGCAGTCTCGCGCCGGGGCATAGCGTGGAAGTGCAGATCGATACCGTCCTCCTGGACCCGGGCAAAACAGAGAACCCCGCCTCCAAGGTCCGGATATTGGAGAAGGGCTCCAACGGGAACGAGATCGACCGCACCGGCTGCTATGAGATCACCGTGATCCCCGGTACGCTGGAGATCACTGACCCCGGAAGCACGTGAACAGTCAGCAACACGACTCGAAAAATACTCATAAAGGACGATGATCTATGGATAAATGGCTTGAAAGCGTATACAGCGACGGCACGGCGGGATTCGTCAGCGATCCCCATCCCAAGCTGTTCCAAACAGTGAAGGTCCGCATCCGTATGTATGCGGACGCGCCGGTGAAGCACGTGCTTCTCCGCTCGGACCCCAATGGCGAGGAGCATTTCGCCCAGATGCATCTGGTGGGAACGGTCCACGGTCTGAGCTATTACGAGGCGGACCTGAGGATCACGGAAAACCGGATGTCCTACCAGTTCTACCTGGTGTGTGAGGACGTGGTCTACTTCTATACCCAGATGGGGATCACCACCTACATCCGGATATGACCTACGACTTCGTCTTGCTGGCAGACTATGAGCAGCCGGAGTGGGTCAAGGACGCGGTTTTCTACCAGATATTCCCCGACCGCTTCTGCAACGGCGACGAAAGCAACGATGTCCGTGACGGCGAATACAGCCGGGATGGGCATCCCACGATCCGGATGAAGGACTGGGAGGCCCCTGCGCTGACCTATCAGGAGGGCTACTGCCTGGACTTTTACGGCGGCGACCTGCAGGGCGTGAAGGAGAAGATCCCTTACCTGAAAGAGCTGGGCGTCACCGCGGTGTACCTGAACCCGATCTTCATCGCCCCCTCCGTCCATAAGTATGACTGCCTGGACTATTTCCATGTGGACCCCCATTTCGGCGGCGACGAAGCGCTGGCGGAGCTGAGCGCGGCGCTCCACGAAAACGGGATGAAGCTGATCCTGGATATCTCCATCAACCATACCGGCATCGATCACAAATGGTTCAACCGGGATGGGATCTGGTTCGACCGGTCGGTGGGCGCATACAACGACCCCAACTCCCCGGAACGGGGCTACTATTTCTTCGGCGAAAACAACTCCTACCTGGGCTGGCTGGGGGTGGACACCCTGCCTACCCTGAATTACACCTCCCAGGCCCTACGGGAGGTCATCTACCGGGCAGAGGACTCCGTGCTGAAAAAGTGGCTGAAGCCGCCTTACAGCATCGACGGCTGGCGATTCGACGTGGCCAACATCATGGGAAGAAAAGATGAATTGCAGCTGTCCCATGAGCTGTGGCCCGAGATCCGCAGGAACATCAAGGAAGTGGATCCCCAGGCCTATATCCTGGCGGAGGAGTGGGGCGATTGCGCCAGCTACCTGCAGGGCAGCGAGTGGGACTCCCCCATGAACTATTACGGCTGCGGCCGGGTCATCCGCCAGTTCCTGGGGTCGCCGGACCTGTTCATGGCGAGAAACCCGCTGCTGAAAAACATCCCCTACAAGATGACGGCCCAGGATGTAAAAAACCGTGTCATGGAGCATCTGGCGAAGATGCCCTACGCCCTGCAGCAGAACCAGTTCAACCTCTTCGACAGCCACGATGTCAGCCGCCTGCATAACGACCCTCGGGTCCACCCCGAGGAATACCGGGGCGCGGTGATCTTCCAGTTCCTGCTCCCCGGTGCCGCGTCGATCTATTACGGCGACGAAGCCGGCATCGACGGCGTTCTGGATACCAACGAGGGCTGCCGCTACCCCATGCCCTGGAGCAAGGACTTCAAAAGCAGCGAAGCCTATCGTCTGAACCACACCATGGCACACATGAAGCACCACCACGAAGCCCTGCGCAGCGGTGGTATGAAATTCCTCTACGCCCAGGGGCACGTGGTAGCCATCGCCCGGTTCTGGGGCGAGGAGGTCTTCGTGGGCATCCTCTCCACCGAAGACGAGGATGTCACCATCCGCCTCCCCCTGGGAGCCGTGGGTGCCAGTATCCCCAAAAGGGAGATCTTCGGCAAGACACTGGACTTCGCCCCACTGGACGAGACCAGCATCCAACTGACGGTCAAAGCCCACCAGTCCTACCTCATCGAATGCCAGATGCGCTGAGCAGCTCGAATACTGCCATCCCTCGCCCCTCAGCGAAAGCTTGCGGCTTCCCCCCGGAGATGCGGTACACACCTTGGGAGATGCGGTACACGCCTTGAGAGAAACGGCACACGCCTTGCCCCCCTCATTTATGAGGGGGGTGCCCCACCAGCGAAGCGCAGTGGGGCGGGGGGAGTCCGAATACTTCGGCATTCCCCTGTTTATCGGAAAGTTTATCAAAACGCCATCGTAGGGGCGGGTCACTGACCCGCCCGGGGGTTGTGTGAAACGAAACCACCGGGCCCAAGGCGCATAAATGAGGTGCTTTCGTCTATTATAT
>JAFTKE010000045.1 GCA_017456045.1 Oscillospiraceae bacterium | reverse complement strand
GCTGCTCACCACAAGTGTGCTTCGCACACTTTTGAAGACCCCTCTGCGCCTCGCTAAGAGCCGCCTTCGGCGGTTGCTCGCTTGCACCGCGCCTGCGGGCGCTAGAGTCAGCTTCGCTGACAGCTCCCCTACGAGGGGAGCCTTGAGGTGCGCCTAACTTAGTGACATTAGGGCAAGCCCCCGCCCTACAGTGTTATCATCTCAGATCCGCTCCACCCGTCCGCCCTGCACCCGGTACACCCGGCTGCAAAGGGAAAGCACCGAGGGACGATGGGTGGTGACGATGGTGGTGACGCCCCGGGCGCAAAGATTTCGAAGCACCCGTTCCTCCGTTTCCTGATCCAGGGCACTGGTCACCTCGTCCAGCAGCATCACCGGAGCCTTGCGGATCAAGGCACGGGCGATGGCGATCCGCTGGGCCTGGCCCTCAGAGATCCCCTTGCCGCCCTCTCCCAGAGCGGAATGGATCCCCTGGGGCAGAGCGCTTACGAACTCCCAAGCGCAGGCATCCTCCAGCGCCTCCACCAGCTCCTCCTCGGACGCATCCTGCCGAGCCAGCCGCAGGTTCTGGGCCACAGTCCCCGCGATCACCGTATTGCCCTGGGGCACATAGGTGAACCAATGCCGGGTGTCCGCGCCCACATCGTATCGCTGCCCCTGGGCATCCACCAGAGTGACGGTGCCGCTGTCCGGGCGGATCAGCCCCAGCAGCAGCCGCAGCAGGGTGGTCTTGCCCTCACCGGAGGGACCCACCAGCGCCAGGATCTGCCCCGCCGGGGCGCACAGCTCCACATCAGACAGCACCGGCGCGTCCGGGCCATAGCCCACGGAAGCACCTTCCAGCTCCACGGAGCAGCCTCCCTCCGGCACCGGTCTGCGCTGCTGATGAGGCTCCTTGGGAAGCTCCGTCAGCTCCCGCACCCGCTCCGCCGCCACTGACCCGGACAGAGCCGTGGGCACCAGCGCCACCAGGGACGAGAAGGCGCTGGACAAGCTGGCACGCTGCTGCAAAAACAGCGTCATGGTGCCAAACAGGATATCCCCCCGCCACAGCCGCCACAGGCAATAGGCCAGGGCCCCATACTGCACCGCGGTCCCCATGATCGTCAGCCAAACATTGGTGCGGATGGTGAACCGGTTATGCTCCAGCACCGTGTCCCGGTACTGGTCTTGCTTCTGGCGGAGCATCTGGCTCATGGTGTCCTCCACCCCGAAGCTCTTGAGGGTGTCCATGTTCCGGAAGGTCTCCGCCTGGAACGCGGACATCTCGCTGCCCACCTGGCGGACCTTTTTGTTATAGGTACGCTGCTTGTGCAAAAAGCTGCGGGACATGAGCAGCAGCAACGGCGTGCTGGCGCAGCCGATCAGCGCCATCACCGGATCATAGTACAAGATCACCGCCAGGGTGGCGATCACGGTGAACAGCTGGATCGTCAGATCCGGCAGCCAGCTGACGGCGCAGCTGGCAACAGTGTTGATGTCCCCGGAGAACCGGCTGAGCAGATCTCCTGTGGGATACTTCGCCAGATGCATCCAGTCCGAGTCCATGACCTTGTCGAAGACCGTTTGCTGCACATCGGTGAGCATATCGATGCTGAGCCGGGCAGCGAACCGGGAGGTGAAGCTCTGGAACGCCAGTCCCAGCACCACGCTGGCCACCATGGCGATACAATACAGCACCAACCGGTCCAGCTCCATGGCCACGATCGCGTCGATCATATATTTACTGACCACCCCCGCCGCCAGCACCAGACCGCTGGAGAGGATCCCGCACAGGGTATAGCCCCCGATCGCCAGCTTTCGCTTCCGGGTGAAGCCCCAGATCCACTTCCAGTCCCGCCACAGCCCCTTCAGGGTGCCCTTTTTCGCCTTATCCTTCATGGTCTCGATGAATTCCGACTTCATCCCCTTCTCCTTTCCCGGCTGCAGGAAAAATCCAGTTGCAACCGCCTGTTCGTATATGGTATAATCATATAATAATGTATCGATCTTGGAGGACCCCTATGCTCGACATCCATTGCCACATCCTTCCGGACTTCGACGACGGCTCCTCGTCCATGGAGGAGTCGGTGGAGATGGCCCGGATGGCGCTGCTCTCCGGCGTCACCGATATCGCCTGCACCCCCCATTTCGAGGGACGCCCCGGCTTCCTGGAGCACACCGACACGATCGCCCGCCGGTTCGACGCCTTCAGCCAAGCCCTGGCCCAGGCCCAGATCCCTGTCCGGCTCCATCGGGGCGCGGAGGTGCTGTGCCTGCCGGAAACGCCGCTGCTGGCCAGCGAACACAAGCTCCCCACCCTGGGAAGCGGAAGCTATGCGCTGGTGGAGTTCTTCTTCGATGAGTCCTACGCCTATATGGATCAGATGCTCTCAGAGATCGCGAGCAGCGGCTACCGCCTGGTAGTGGCCCACCCGGAGCGCTACGGTGCGATCCAGCGCGACCCCCATCTGCTCAAACGCTGGGCCCGCCAGGGCTTCGCGTTGCAGCTGAACAAAGGCAGCGTCCTGGGTGCCTTCGGCCCCCGGGCAGAGCAGACCGCAGGCGCGATCTTGGAGATGGGCCTTGCCCACCTGTTCGCCACAGACGCCCACAGCTGCCACAGCCGCACCCCCCATATCGGCGCGCTGCGGGAGTGGATCGAGGAATGCTGCGACGAGGACTACGCCCAGATCCTGCTGCAGCGCAACCCCCGGCGGATCCTGGCAGGACAGCGCCTGGTGGGCGAAGACTAACTGGGGCCATTATAGCATACATATCGTGGTATTTCCACCCCATTCCTTAAAAAAACCGCCACAAACCATTTACATATTCGAAATATATGGTATACTAGTGTTTGGCTCTTTTCGTGCCAATAGTACCATTGAAAGGAGAACATGAGCCCATGTCCTCTCAGGAAAAGAATCGCTCCCTGTCCATCCTGCTGCCCCGGGTGATCTCCCTCGTGCTGCTGGATGTGCTGGTGATCAATATCTCAGCCTTCCTGGCGCTGTTCATACGCTTCGAGTTCGATCTTAAAGCGATGAATGCCGACGGCTTTTTAGATTCGCTGTGGCAATGGAGCTGGATCCACACCCTGCTGACCTTGGCGATCTTCATGCTGTGCCAGCTCTACAGCAGCCTGTGGGATTTCGCCGGTGCGGATGAGCTGCTGCACATCTTCGCGGCGGCGGCTCTGACCATGGCGATGCAATACCTGGCGCTCACCTTCGGCATGGTGAAGCTCCCCCGGAGCTTCCCGGCGATCCATGGCATGATCTTGTTCGTAGCCACCATGGTCGTCCGCTTCTCCTACCGGTTCCTCCGGCGGCTGAAGGTCCGCTCCTCCAGCGGCAGTCGGCAGCGCACCATGCTGATCGGTGCCGGCCAGGCCGGTGCCCTGGTGCTGCGGGAGTTCCGCAACAGTGACCTCTCCCAGAACAAGGTGGTCTGCATCATCGACGACGACCCCGGGAAGCTGGGCCGTCAGATCATGGGCGTGCGGATCGTGGGCGGACGGGACTCGATCCAGTCCGCTGTAGAGAAATATAACGTCTCCGAGATCGTTCTGGCGATCCCCACCCTCCCCTCCCAAACGAAAAAGGAGATCTGGGAGATCTGCAGCCATACCGGCTGCAAGTTCAAGCAGCTGCCCGGTATCTATCAGCTGGCCAACGGCGAAGTGTCGATCCAGGCGATCCGGGACATCCAGATCGAGGACCTGCTGGAGCGTGACGTGATCCGGGTGGATATGGGCGGTCTTTCGGAGCTGATCCGGGACAAGACCGTCATGGTCACCGGCGGTGGCGGCAGCATCGGCAGCGAGCTTTGCCGTCAGCTGGCGGACTACCGGCCCAAGGAGCTGGTGATCTTCGACATCTACGAGAACAATGCCTATGCCATCGAGCAGGAGCTGAAAAGCACCCATCCTGACCTTAAGCTCCATGTACTGATCGGCTCTGTCCGGGACCGGAGCAGGATCGAAACGGTGATGGACACCTTCCGTCCCTCCATCGTCTACCATGCCGCCGCCCATAAGCACGTTCCTTTGATGGAGCGTTCTCCTTTGGAAGCGGTGAAGAACAACATCTTCGGCACCTTGAACACCGCCCGTGCCGCCGCGGCAGCCGGCGTGGAGCATTTCGTCCTGATCTCCACCGACAAGGCGGTGAACCCCACCAACATCATGGGCGCTTCCAAGCGCGTCTGTGAGATGATCATCCAGACCATGGCGAGCCAGTCCTCCACCTGCTTCGCGGCGGTGCGGTTCGGCAACGTCCTGGGCAGCAACGGCTCCGTGATCCCTTTGTTCCGGGAGCAGATCCGCAAGGGCGGACCGGTCACCGTGACCCATCGGGACATCACCCGTTTCTTCATGACCATCCCCGAAGCGGTCACCCTGGTGCTCCAGGCCGGTGCCTACGCCAAGGGCGGCGAGATCTTCGTGCTGGACATGGGCGAGCCGGTGAAGATCGCGGACCTGGCCAAAAACATGATCCGCCTCTCTGGCTTCCAGCCGGATGTGGACATCAAGATCGAGTACACCGGCCTTCGTCCCGGCGAGAAGCTCTACGAGGAGCTGCTCATGGGCGAGGAGGGCCTGACCAAGACCGCCAACGACCTGATCTATGTGGGCCAAAAGATCGACTTCGACCAGGAGCGGTTCCTGGAAGACCTGAAAGCTCTGTCGGAGCTGACCGAAGGACAGGAAGACCAGCTGCGTCAGCGGATGCGTTCGATCGTCCCCACCTACGCCCCGCCCGCCGAAGCGGTCCGGGTCTGATGCCACGATAAGGAGTTACATATGAGAACGATAAAACAGATCCTGATCCTTGCCCTGGTCGCGCTGCTGGCCGGTCATGTGGTCACCGCGATCTACAAAGGCTCGTCGGACCGCACCATCGGACCCACGATCGAATGCGCCGAAACGACCTTGGAGGTCCGCGCCTCTGACTCAGAGTCTGCCCTGATGGAGGGCATCACCGCCTACGACCCCCAGGACGGGGACCTGACCCAGAAGGTCATCGTGGCCAGCGTCTCCAAGCTGGTCTCCAACAATACCGCGAAGGTGACCTACCTGGTCTTCGACAGCGATGACAATATGGCCACCTACATCCGCCGTATCCGTTACATCGATTATATGAAGCCCTACTTCTCCATCGACCCCACCACGCCCTTGATCTACCCCAGCACTGCTGAGAACGTGCAGGTGGTGGACAGGATCACTGCCCACGATGTGGTGGATGGGGACCTGACCCACCGGGTCCGGGTGTCCACCCTGTCCCCCACCGAGGACGCGGAGGTCTACGACATCACCCTCCAGGTCACCAACTCCCTGGGCGATACGTCCTGGGTGAAGCTGCCGGTGCAGTTCCTGCCCACGGACCCCCTGCGTCCCACCATCACCTTGAAGGAGTATCTGGTGTACGCCGAGCTGAATTCCACCTTCGACCCCATGGATTACCTGTCCAGCGCCACGCTCCCCGACGGAACGGCCCTGGCACCGGAGGACGTGACCGTCACCGGCTCCGTGGACACCTCCACAGTAGATACCTACCGGATCACCTTCTCCTATAACCACGGCGGCAGCGTTGGCAAAGCCATCCTGACCGTGGTAGTCGTGTAAAAGGAGGGGAACGCATATGAACGAAAATGGAAATAAGACCATGCAATGGTCCCACGTCTCCCCCTACTGTCTGGTCCGGACCCTGCTGCGCAACGCCTGGACGATCGTGGTGGCAGCGCTGGTGTTCTCCCTGGCGGCCTCCCTTTTCCTGGACTGGTTCTACGTCCCGGAGTATAAGGCCAGCATGACCTATGCGGTCAACTCCAAGACCACCTCCTACATCTCCGCCGGCAACCTGACCTCCACCCGTGAGGTGGCAGCCGTCCTGACGGATCTGCTGGAGACCGATGTGATGAAGGAAGGCATCGAGAACTACGACCCCCGCCTGAAGGATTTCCAGGGCACCATCACCGCCACCCAGCTGGGCGAGAGCAATTTCATCCAGATCGACGCGGTGGCCTCCACACCGGAACAGGCCTTCCTGGCGCTGGATGCGGTGCAGGTGGTGTTCCCGGAGGTGGCAGGCTTCATCTCCGGCCGCAGCGTTCTGAACGTGATGCGAAACCCCAGCGTCTCCCCCTATCCCTCCAACATGGTGGACTCTGCCAGCGTCAGTCAGACCGCCGCGATCTGCGGCGCGGTGCTGATGGCAGTGCTGCTGTGCTATTTCTCGATCCAAAGCGAGACCATCCAGACCCGTACCGGTGCCCGGCACCTGCTGGACGCCCCGATCCTGGCCTCGATCTGCCACGAGCAGAAGAACCGCACCCTGAAGACCATCCTCAAGCGCACCAATCGCCAGGTCCAGGTCTTCTCCCCCACCACCAGCTTCGCCTACACCGAGCAGATCAGCGCGGTATGCAGCCAGCTGGAGCATGAGAACCAGGTCCGTGGCCGAAGGGTCTTCCTGGTCACCGGCGTGGGCGAGAGCGAGGGCAAATCCACCGTGGCGGCCAATGTGGCCTCCGCCCTGGCGCTGAAGGGCCACAACGTGGCACTGGTGGACTGCGACCTGCGTAAGCCTGCCATGAACCGGTTCTTCGGCGGTGTCTACAGCTCTGAGATGCCCCTGAACCGGATGCTGGGCCGTCCCTACAGCCGGGAGAACCTGCTGCAGTGCATGGTCCGCAACGAGCAGCTGGGCCTTTATATGCTGTTCCCCCAGGGCTCCGACAGCCGCTCCACCGAGCTGGTGTCCAGCGAGACCATGGACCAGCTGATCCGCCAGCTGCGGGTGTTCGATTATGTGATCATCGACTCCCCTCCCATGGGCATGTTCCCCGATGCGGAGGTGCTGGCAGACAAGTCCGACGCCTCCTTGATGGTGGTGCGCCAGGACTACACCGCCGCCTGCGACGTCAACGACGCGATCGACTCCCTGCGCCAGTATCACGCTTCGTTCCTGGGCGTGGTGCTCAACGATATGCTGGTGGGTCCCAACGGCCAGTACGGCTACGGCACCAAGTACGGCCGTGGCAGCCGCTACGGCTACGCCGGTAAGTATTCCTACAACAGCCGTTCCTCCGAACAGAAGGATAAGGCGACCAAAACCAAAGGGAAGGAGAAGTGATCATGGAACCGAAAGCACAAGACCCTATCAAAGTCATAAACGTCATGATCCGCGTCAAGAACGCCTTCTTCCAGCTGTGGCCGGTGCTGATGATCGCGGTGATCGTGTGCAGCGCCTTCAGCGTGATCCGGGGCAAGCAGAGCTTCGTCCCCATGTATGAAGCCAAAGCGATCTTCACCGTGGAATCCACGTATGATCCCGAGGACGTCTTCGGCGCCTCCGCCTACTACGATCAGTACGCCGCCCAGGAGGTGGCAGCCGCCTTCCCCTATATCCTGGACACGGACATGATGGACGACCGGGTGGTAGAAGAGCTGCCTAAGGGCTATGCCAACGGCTACCCCAATGCTGAAACGGTGGCGGACACCAATATGCTGGTGCTCACCGTCCAAAGCACCGATCCCCAGGATGCCTACGACTACCTGGTGGCGATCATCGAGTGCTACCCCGCCGTGCTGGAAATGATCATGGACGATGCGATCATCAAGGTCATGACCCCTCCCTCCGTCCCCACCGCCCCCTATAACAGCTTCTCCCCCCTGGGGACCGCCGTCAAAGGCGGCGCTGTGGGTGCCCTGGCGGCCCTGGCGTTCATCTTCGCCTGTGGTCTGCTGACCCGCACGGTCCAGACCGCCGACGAGCTGAAGTCCGCGATCAACCTTCCGATCCTGGTGGCCCTGCCAAAGGTGAACCTGAAGAAGCGCCGCACTGGCACGCCCCTGATGGTCTCCGCCGGCTCTGACCCCAACATGGCGGAATCCCTGCGTGGCCTGCGCCTGAAGGTGAAGAAGCTGCTGGAGGATAAGGACCGCAAGACCGTCCTGGTCACCAGCACCCTGGCTGGCGAAGGCAAGTCCACCGTGGCACTGAACCTGGCCAAATCCCTGGTCCGGGACGGCCATAAGGTGGTGATCCTGGATGCGGACCTGCGCAGCCAGAGCATCGCCCGGATGCTGGGCGATATGGCCGTGGGCAACAGTCTGCTGGACTGCCTGAAGGATCCGGAGCTGTCCATCCTGGACTGCGTCCGTACCGATAAGACCGGTGCCCTCCACTTCATCTCCGGCCGCAGCACCGACAAGCGTCACTACTCCATCGAGCATCGGTCCATGCATAAGATCATCGATACCCTGGCGGCAGAGTACGACTATGTGGTGATCGATACGCCCCCCAGCGAAGTGGTCTCCGATGCCACGGCCCTGTGCCGCTACGCCGATTGCGTGCTGTACGTGGTGAAGCAGGACTACGCCAAGCGCAGCCAGGTGATCAACGCGATCACCACCCTGCACCAAAAGGACGTGAAGATCGCCGGCTGTGTCTTCAACGGTGTCCCCCAGTTCCATCGCCAGTACGGCTACGGTTACCGCTCCAGCTACGGCTATGGCTACGACTATGGCTACCGCAAATACAGCGGCTACGGCAGCAAATACGGCTACGGCTACAGCAAGTACGCCAGCAAGAAAGAGACCGAAACAGAAGAATAAAAAAACGTCCCGTTGCCCTTTCGCAACGGGACGTCATCCTATCCATACCGCCCTAAACACCGATCTGGCCATCAGCTCGCGTCAGCGATCATTCGCTGACGCCCTTGTAGGGGAGGGTCGGTCGATGATCGTTTACCTTGGGATAACAGCCGAAAGCGTCTCATTTTTCGCCTGCGGGATATTTCAAATATCATCCCCGAAGGGGATACCATCACTATCCACTAACCAAATGCCATCCCCCCTCCCATCGCGCAAGCGACAGGAGGGGGGAGCCATCATTCATCTAACATCGAACCGACACCGGGCCAAAACGGCCAAATAGATCAGCGCCACGGCCAGCGCGATCCAGTTCCCGATCAGGGCACTGGAAACAGCCACCGTCACACCGGTGGCAAGGGCACCCAGCATGAAGGGCTCCTGCTTCCGGACCGCGCCCCAGATCCAAACTGCCCCATGGACCACCAAAAGAGCAGCTACCGTCACCTGCCAGATCATGCCCATGAACAGTTCGGCCATCCCTACCATGGGGACGAGGCTCGCTACAGCCATGCACGCTCCCACGATCATCAGAGCCCGGAACGGCCCCTCCAACCGTGGCATGACCCGGATCCAATAGATCCCCACCGGTACTGCCAGCAGCGCCAGGATGCCAAGGAACGTCAAAAACAGATCCATGCGATCCACTCCTTTCGATCAGATCGGATGATGATACAGTCCATCATCTTCTGTCATCATTATAAATGATGGTATCCATTTTTTTGTTGACGATTTGTAAATAATCGTATGTCCACACAAAAAAAGACAGGCGCGTCCCAAGACGCGCCTGTCTTACGCTCCTTATAAGGAGGCGATGCTGCCAACTTAGTGAAGGGCGAGGGCTTGCCCCTTAAAACAGCAGCAAGACCAGCCCCAGCACCGCCAACGCCGCGATGCCCAGTACCGGCATCAAACAACCGCAGCAGCCACAGCCGCTGCCGCCATAGGGTCGCGGCCCCATGCCCCAGCCCCGACTGGGCGGAGGAGGCCTGTGTCCTCCAAAGCCGCCATGATGCCCTCCGGGACCACCGAAGCCGCCAGGACCACCAGGACCACCAGGACCACCAGGCCCACCAGGCCCGCCTCGACCACCGAAACCGCCAGGACCACCAGGCCCGCCAGGACCGCCCCGACCGCCGAAGCCACCTCCGGGACCCCCCGGACCACCATGATGTCCACCAGGACCAGGCATATCCATCCCTCCATATCCATCAGATGTATGTTCCCATCATATCACCAAACCAAGCTTCTCGGGTGAACGGATCGTAAACTCTCCTCACACCAGCGCGGCGAACACCGGCAAGCTCTTGACGATCTTCTCGTAGCTGACGCAGTAGCACACCCGGAAATAGCCGGGGCAGCCGAACCCGTCGCCGGGGACCACCAGCAGATCCTTCTCCTTCGCCTTCTCAGAGAACGCGTTGGCATCGCCACCGGGGGCCTTGACGAAGAGATAGAACGCCCCATCGGGCTTGGCGACTTCATAGCCCAGGGCCACCAGGCCCTCATACAAGGTCTTCCGGTTCCGGTCGTAAGCCTCAAGATCCGGCCGCAAAGAGGCGCACCGGGCGATCACCTTCTGCCACAGAGAGGGGGCGCACACATGGCCGCCCGCCCGGGCAGCCCCGGCGATGGCAGCATACAGTGCATCATGATCGCTGCACTTCTCCGGCACATACACATAACCGATCCGCTCGCCGGGCAGGGACAAGGACTTGGAATAGGAGTAGCATACCACCGTATCTCCATAGATCGTGGGGATGAAGGGCACCTCCACCCCATCATAGGCCAGCTCCCGGTAAGGCTCATCCGCCACGATGTAGATCGGATGACCATAGTCCGCCGCCTTCTTCTCCAGCAGCGCCGCCAGCTCCTGCAAGGTCTGCCGGGTGTACACCGTGCCCGCCGGATTGTTGGGGGAGTTGAGGATGATCGCCACCGTATCCTTGGTCAGCGCCTTCTCCAGCTCGTCCATCCGGATCTGGAACCCGGGCACGTCCGCCGGCACCACCTTGAAGGAAGCTCCCGCCCCCTCCACGAAGGGCTTATACTCCGGGAAATAAGGTGCCACAGCCAGCACCTCCGCCCCCGGCACCGCCAGAGCCCGGAACACCGCCACCAGCTCCGGTGCGGCGCCACAGCCGATGAACAGATCCTGGGCCCGCACGCCTGCGTCATAGCGGTCGTTCAGATCGTCGGCGATCGCCTGCCGGGTGGCAAGATCGCCTACGGCAGAGGTATACCCATGGACCGCCAAAGACGAGGTATCCGCCAGGATATCCCGGATCGCCTGATCCACAGCGGCAGGGGCAGGGATAGAGGGATTGCCCAACGAGTAATCATACACGTTCTCGTCCCCCACCACAGCGGCCCGCATCCGCCCATATTCGAACAGCTCCCGGATACAGGAGCGATTGGACCCCAGACCAAAAGCAACTTCATTTACCATCATAAAACCTCCATCCATATTTGTAGAGCAGGGGATCGCCACCGCAGATCCCGATCGATCTGCGGGAATGGCCTTCATCCGATCCTATCTCCTATCTTCAATGTCCCTCCGGAGCCATCATGGGACCAAATAAAGCGGCACCTTGGGATCGAACCCCTGGGCCTTATAGGTCACCGACCCGATGGGCTTCCCCTCCACGCCATACTTGGGATTGTATCCGAACAGATTTACATAACTCAGCAAATCGTCCCGTTCCTTCTCCATGGCCTCCATCACCGCCACGGTAGCGATCACATCATCGATCGCCCGGTGGGAATTGACCACCTGCCCGGAAAGGCCATAGGCCTCGATGGCATTGCACAGCCGATGAGGGTATCGGCGACGATCCTTGTACACCGTCAAAAGATCCAGCTTGTCCTTCCCCTTCAAGATGGCAGGATCTCCATCCCGCAGCAGCAGATAGAACAGGAAGCTCAGATCGAAGTGAGCATTGTAGGCCAGGATGAGGACGTTCCCTTGGATCATCTGAGCGATGTCCCGGCAGACCCGGGTCTTGGGGATGCCCCGCTCCCGGATGTCCATGTCCGTGATCCCGGTCAGCTCCTGGATCTTCGGCGGCACGGCCCCACCGGGGCTGAGGGTGATCAGCTCATCATACTGCTGCACCATCCCCTGCCGCTCCAGCACCACCGCCGAGAACTCGATGATCTCATCCCGGCGAAGATCCAGCCCGGTGGTCTCGGTGTCCAGCAGTACCAGCCGGTCATAGCGGTCGAACAGCTTCTCGAATGCCATGTCATCCTCCCTTCGCCAGAGCCAACGCCCGGCGGAACTTGCTTTTCTCCTCCCGCTGCAGGGCGAAGCGGGCCGCCAGCAGCTCCGCGAAGGCCACCGCGGCCTCCGGCGAGCCGGACTTCAGCTCCACCTCCACCTCCCGCAGAGGGATCTCATGACCACCGCCCATCAGGACGCCGTCATCCAGCGCCAGCTCCAGCACAGCGCCGTCGAACTCCACCACGCCTGCCAGACGGGAGAACGCCGCGCCGCACACCGGCACCACACCGGGGCCCGTCAGCACCAGCAGCTCCCGTGGCGCGCCGAGTTTACATAACTCTCCTATCCCTTCCGTGATATCCTCACACCGGCATTCCCATTCCCCTCGGCCGTAGCCCTGGATGGGGGTCTTGACGGTACACACCGCCTCCCCATTCTCCAGCCGACGCCGCAAAGTGATCTTCCGGTCGGAAAGGGCGAAGTCCACCGTATCGAAATAAGTGGTCTCCATCCGGAATCCACGGTATGCCACCGGATAAGCCGCCCGGATCGCTGCCTGGGCCTGCTCCGTGGCACGGAACTTGATCTCGAATTCGATGCCCATAAGCCACCTCCTGATCTCGTTTCGCCCTTCATTATACACCCCCAAGGCCCATCATGCAAGAAACTTTCGCATCCATCCCGATCCGACAGGAAAATTTCTTCTTTCATGATACGATCTTTCTGTGAATCTAATTGGAAAGGCGTGGTACATATGATGATGTGGATCGGCAGCAGCGTACGTCGAACGGGGCGACTGCTGCGACGATGGTGGTCCGCACCCCAGCTGCGGGCTGCACTGGAGGGGAGCGGCTATTTCCTGGGGGGACTGATCCTCAGCGCCGCCAGCTTGGCCCATACGCCGCTGCCCCTTCCTTTGGGGCTGCTGTGCGCCGGTCCCGGAGGCTGGCCGTCGCTGCTGCTTTCTCTGGGCAGCGTCCTGGGCTATCGGCTCTTTTGGGGGGCGGCGGGACTGCAGGGACTGGTTTGGACCGGGGCAGGGCTGGCGGTATGCCTGGCTCTGGGCGGCAGACACCTGGAGCGGACCCGCCCCCTGCTCCTGCCATCCCTGGCGGCGCTGACGGTGGCCGTGACCGGGCTGACCTTCCAGCTGCTGCACCACACAGGCCCCGCCCCCTGGCTCTACCTGCTCCAGACCGGCCTGGCCTTCGGCTCCGCCAAAATCGCCGCCGTGGTGCTGCACCGCAGGGACCCGGTGATGGATTGGCTGGCCTGCGCTCTGGCGGTGCTGGCCCTTGCCCAGATCGCCCCGATCCCCCAGCTGGACCTGGGGATGCTGGCGGCCGGGATGCTGGCTGTGGCGGCCCCCTTCCCGGCCGCAGCGCTGGCAGGACTGGCCCTGGACCTGGCCCAGATCACCGTCACCCCCATGACGGCAGTGCTGAGCCTTTCCTTCCTGGTCCGGCTGATCCCCCGGCTGCCGAAATGGATGTCCCACCTGGCCCCCGCCGCCATGTACCTGGTGGTAGCCCCACTTTGTGGCGTATTGGACCTCACCCCGGCGATCGCCCTGGGGGCAGGAGGGATCCTCAGCGGCCTGCTGCCACCCCAGACTCCGATCTCCCACCGCCGTGGAGAGACCGGCCTGGCCCAGGTCCGGCTGGAGCTGACCGCCGAGGTACTGTCAGAAGCGGAGCAGCTGCTGCTGGAGGTCCAGGACTACCCCATCGATGAGGCGGCACTGATCATCAAGGGCGCCGCCCGGGCCTGCAGCTCCTGCCCCTGCCGAAAGGGCTGCAAGGACACTGCCGCCGCCCAGACCATGCCCGTCTCCGTCCTCCACCGCCCCCTGATCGGCACCGAGGACCTTCCCGTCCACTGTCGCAAGCCGGGGCGGCTCCTGCTGGAGATCCGCCGTTCCCAGGACCAGTTCCGCTCCATCCGTGCCGACCGGGACCGGCAGCGGGAATACCGCAACGCCATGATCCAGCAGTACCGCTTCCTGTCGGAGTATCTCCAGGACCTGTCCGACAGCCTGCCCCGACGGGGCGAGACCCTGCTGCAGCGCTTTGACGTCCAGGTGGCAGCCCGCTCCAACTCCCAGGAGGACCGCAACGGCGACAAATGCGCCTGGTTCGCCGGGACCCTGTGCCGCTACTACGTGGTGCTTTGCGACGGCATGGGCACAGGAGAAGCCGCCGCCCAGGAAGGGCGCACCGCCGTGACCATGCTCCGGCGTCTGCTGACCGCGGGCTGGCCGGCAGAGCATGCCCTGCGGGGGCTGAACAGTCTGTGCGCCCTACGCAGCCGGGGCGGGGCGGTGACGGTGGATCTGACCGAGATCGATCTGCAAAACGGCAAGACCTCCCTCTATAAATGGGGCGCGGCGCCGTCCTATCTTCTGACCCGGACCGGCCCAGAAAAAATCGGGACAGCCGCCCCGCCTCCGGGCCTGTCGGTGACAGGGATCCGGGAGACGGTGGACAAGCTGTCCCTGCGTCGGGGAGAGACGCTGATCTTGCTCAGCGACGGCGTAGACGGAGAGGCTGCCATGCGCCGCGCTGGGGAGTTGACCTGCCAAGAGCCTGGGGAGATGGCCTCGAAGGTCCTTCGGTACGGCCGGGGCATGGGACCGGACGACGCGACCGCCGCTGTCATCCGCCTGACCCCCGTGACCTTGTAGACATAATACCACCTTCTTCTTG
>JAFTKE010000044.1 GCA_017456045.1 Oscillospiraceae bacterium | reverse complement strand
TGCAGATTGCCACCGCAACGGGCCAGTAGGGTCGTAATCCCTGGCCACATAGCGACATAATCGACGGCCAGATGTTGTCACAATTTCCGGCCAGAATATGGCCGAACCTCCTATAATAGAACCACCCTTCCTTCGGGGAGGGAATCTATTATTCAGGAGGTCCGCATATGGACTACAAAAGAGTGCTGGTTCTCCATTTTACCAATGGAATGAGCAGCAGAGAAATTGCCGAAACCACAGGCGATGGCAAGACGACGATCAACGAGTTTCTGAAACGTTTTCGGGAGTGCGGGGTGTTATCCTATCCGCTTCCGGAGGATGTCACAAATGAGTTCATCGCTGAGTGCCTGTACCGCAAGGCTGGCAGCCCGGTCAATTCCGAGATTTACCGGGATTTTGACACGGAAGAGGTACACCGGGCGCTAGCGAAGAAGGGTGAGACCCTCAAGCACCTGTGGAAGAAGTACAATGCTGCCGGTATTGTAAACGGCCGCAGGCCCCTTAGCTACCGACAGTTCTGCCGGAGGTACACCAATTGGCTTGACAGCGCAAAGGTGACATTCCACATTCAACGATACCCCGGGGTCGATCTGGAGCTGGATTTTGCCGGTAAGAAGCTCAGCATCCGTGACCGTCGGAATCCGGAACAGATGACTCCTGTGACGATTTTTGTAGCGACATTATCGTTCAGCGACTATTTCTACATTGAAGGCATGACCTGTTGTGATATCAGCAACTGGATCCGGGTGAACAACAACGCCCTTTCCTACTTCGGCGGAATCACACAGACGGTCACGCCGGACAACTGCAAGGTAGCCGTTGCGGAGAACAGGGACTGGATCAACCCCAGCGTGAACAAGGATTTTCAGGCATGGGCTGAGCACAACGGTACGGTCATCATGCCCGCCAAGGTCAAAAGTCCCCGTTGGAAGCCGAATGTGGAAGGTCACGTAAAGATCGTTACCATGCATATTCTTGTGGAAATGGACGAGATGACTTTCTATTCTCTGGAGGAACTGAACGCAGTTCTGTGGCAGAAAATGGAGCAGGAAAACCGTGTGAACTTCCAGGGACTCAGCTATTCCAGAAGAGATCTGTTTGAGCGAGAGGAAAAGGAAGCGCTTCTGCCGTTGCCGGAAACCCAGTATGAGTATCTGGAGCGGAAAATCGTCAAGGTCGGGCAGGATTTCTCCTTCACCTATGACAAGGTCCACTATTCCATGCCCCGTAAATATCTGAAACATTCCCTGGAGATTCGCGCCGGAGCAACGAAAATTTATGTCTATAACGAAAGCGGCGATCTCATCCGCACCCACGAGCGAAGCTATACGCCCAAGAGCTGGGTTGTGATTCCTTCTGATATGCCCAAGGAATACGGCGACTACGGTTATTGGAATAAGCCCTATTTTCTGGCCAAGGCAGAACGCATCGGACCCCAGACCAGACTCGTAATTCAGCGGGTGATGGAGAAGGTGGAATATCCGGTGCAGTCCTTCCGCAGCTGTTTTGGAATCCTTCGTTTTGCCGAAAAGTACGGAAACCATGCTCTGGAGGAATGCTGTCGGGATGCGATCCTCCAAGGAAAATGCAGCTATACCTACATTTCCAACACCATTTCCATGTACGCAGAGCCCACCGTGGATCCGGCTGACAGGATGCGTACGACCCTGAAACCTGCTGACAGGGATGCTGTAATTACCGGTATTTACAAGGATGACGATGACAGATACTCCCTGCAAAGCCTTCTCAAGCGTCAGGAAGAAGGTGATGAGCAGTGAAGGACAGACCTGTTGATATTGATCTGATGCTGGATGAACTGAATCTTCCACTGGCCGCAGAGCGGTGGCAGGAGATTCAGAACAGTCCGGAACTGGCCGACTACACCCCGCAGCAACTTTTTCGTGAAATTCTGGAGCCCCAGTATATCGAGACAATGAACAACCGATATATCGCCAACCTGCGCCTGAGCAGGCTGATTGACAAGGGAGCCTGTATTGAAAATCTGGTTACCAGCGGCAAACGCCGGTATAATGATGCCGTGGTGCAGCAACTTTTGACCTTTCGATTTGCAGAGGACAGGCTGAATGTAGGCATTTATGGTGTGACAGAGGCAGGAAAATCCTACTTTATGTCCGCATTCTGTAACGAGGCCTGTCGCAGGAACTACCGCTGTATGTATGTGGATTACTGCGATTTGCTGGACGAACTGCTGGCCCTCAGCAGACGGGATGATCTGGACAGGTATCGAAAACGCCTGCGGTATTATTCCAGAATCCAGCTCCTGTTCATTGATGATTTTGCGATTAGCAGATATTCTGAGGATGGTATCAAGATCCTGTATCACCTGATTAAGACCAGAACGGATCTGAAGACCTCCACGATGTTTACCAGCCAGTATGCTCCCTCCGAATGGGGAAAGCATCTAAGTGATGAGGAAGGCTGCTATGGCAAGCTGGATGGCATCCGACGCAGGCTTACGACGGGGTACACGGTGCATATCGAACGTCTGTAATCATTTCAAAAGCACATCGATTCCGTTACGCCGGGGCTTTGCCCCGGACCCCAAGGTTTAACGCATTCAGGTTTCCGTAAAAGGGTGGAACCGGGAGCGGCTGGATCCGGCACAGAAAAAAGGTGATGCACAAGGCACCACCCTTTCCGCAAACCGCTGCGCCGGCGCTCAGGTCGCTCCTCAGCGTTGCCCTATCCTCCGACACAGTAAAAAGCACTTTCATGGTAGCACCTGGATACCAAAAATTCAAGCACAAAACTGGCCGCCTATTATGGCCCGGACTGGCCGGGAATTAAGACCTCGCTGGCCGCCGGGGATGGCTATATGCAGCCTGCGTAAAGTCGCAAAATCCGAAATTTTTATGGCAAATTGTATGGTGTTAGTTGTGGTGTTACTAACACCGCGGTTATTTTAAGTTATTTGAAAATAATCAACAAAATCGGTTAAAATAACGGGAATTGGGCGAAATAAAAACAAATAAATTGGATTTTTCGGACATCCGTAGGGCCCTCATGACCCGGAGGTCGTAGGTTCGAGTCCTGCATGTGCGACCAAAATAGTCCTGGAAACGTCGGTTTTCAGGACTTTTTCTTTGCTCGCGAGGAAAGAGGGATCGGGGGCATTATTTCCTTTGTGGTGATTTACAAGGATGGTCGGGCGTGATATACTGGAGATATCGGATATCCATTCTCTGGATGATCATTTACATATGGAGGGATCATGATGGGCTTTTTTGATCGGTTCGATCCTAAGGAAAAGCTGTTTTCTGGGATCAGGGGGGCTTTTTCTGTGGATCATATCAGGTGGGAGCGGGCTTCTGATGGGGAGGCTGCTGTGGTCGTGCATAAAGTGGAGGATGAGGACTTTCCCAATGGTTCTGATCTGATCGTGGGGGCGTCTCAGATGGCGGTGCTTACCAATGGTGTGGATATCGTTGCCTTCACTGACGTTGGCTTGATCAAGCTGGAAGAGGGCGATCCGCTGTTCGCTCCCTTCCGCAGTACCTCCGGGAAACGGGGAGCCGGGCTTCATGGTACGGTTTACTTTGTCGATACCACTGAGATGACCGAGCTGAGATGGGGGATGCCGACTCCTATCATGGTGCGGCTTCCCGTGGAACAGGCGGATGTGCGCGTTCGGACGGTTGGTATGTTCAGCGCCCACATCGAGCAGGGGGACACCACGCAGGTCGGCAAGTTCCTGCGGAAGGTGATGGGGAGCAGGACGGATCTTACCCAGGAGGAGCTGGTCAGCTTCATGCGGGCCAGGATCCAGGAGCAGGTGTCGGGGCTTTTGAGCGACACGATCGTTCGCAAGAACAGCAGCTTGGTCAAATTGCCTGCGTATATGTCCGATATCACTGAGACGATCCGTGGGGCTGTCCAGGAGGCTTTTGAAGAGGTGGGGCTGACGCTGGATAAGTTCACGCTCCAGAGCATCAACGTGCAGCAAGAGGATCTGCGCATGATCCAGGAAGCTGAGCGTCAGCGGCTCCTTCAGCAGATGGAGCAGAAGAAAAAACAGGTCCCGTCAGAACGGAGATGTCCCAGCTGCGGCGATACCGTGTCGGCGACAGCAAAGTTCTGTACGGAGTGCGGTACGAAGCTCTGATATGGAACGGTAAGGAAACGGCGTGGAAAAAGATGGGGCTGTAAGGATGTGATGTCATCGCCAGGAGGGCGCAGCTCGACGTGGCGATCTCTCGTTCCCTTACAGTCCTTCAGTCGTTTCTATTTAAGGAGGGGCATCATGGACCGGGAAAGCGGTATTTGGGCTGTGTTGAGTGGGATGGCGGATGATCGTTCGGATCCGGTCAACAGAGGATATGTTGCCGAGATCCAGGGATATCAGGAGCGGCCGGTGCCTCCGTGCAGTCGGAAGGATGCGTTGCGGCTATTGAAGCGGTTCAGTGGGAAAAGCTTCAGTAAGTTTTGGGAGGAGCCGGTGGAGGCTTATCTTCCGGCGGTCAGTCGTGGGATCATGAAGCTGTCGGACACCGTGTACAGCCATGATGAGGCGATCGTTTATGCGAAGGGGATGATCGCGGGGCTGTCGGAGCAGGAGCTGGCGAGGGCGTTTTTGTTCGGTGTCGCTCATGGGGCCCCGGAATATATGACTGCGCTGGCTTGCTACTACTACATCAAAAACCTTCCGGAGCATGACTTCGAGAGGAAGCTCATTGGGTCGTTTGGGCAAGGAGACGTATATTCCGACACCACCTGTGAGATCTGTGGCTATAACAGCAAACTCAGTGACGAGCCGAAGATGCGGTTCTGGCATATCAATGTGGAGATGGACTTTTTCTATCACAGGGCGAGCATCCCACATCATCTGGATCTGGGCCGGGCCATCGTGTTCCTGCGGGAATACGCTGCTTTGCCGCAGCCGGAGGCTTCTTCGGCAGATCTTGGGCGTTTCATGGAGGTGATCGCGCTGATCGAGGCGGCGCCTGATGATACCACCCCTGGGAAGCTGCGCGGGCTCCTGAAACGGTCCGGGCTGCTTTCCATGACGAATGACCAGCTTGGCTCCTTCATCGATCTGCTGGGGTATCTGGATATCCTCCATTCGGAGGATATGTTCGGTGTGACTGCGGGGCATACCAAAGAACGGGATATGCCGGACCCTCTGGGCGCACGGTCATATTTTGCGCATCCTGTTGGCCGCTGGACACGAAGATGTGGGATCGACTATGGAAGCATCCGGCGGCTGTTCGATGGGATATACTGATCGGCGTCTTGTGTTGGAGGTGTAGAGGATGGAGAGCAGGAGACGGGAACGGGTGCTGGAGATCTTCTTCCGGGGGTTGCGGGGGGAGGATCTGTCGGTGCAGCGGATGGCGGATGAGTATGAGGTGTCCACCAAGAGCGTCACCCGGAGCATCAATGATCTGAAGGACTTCCTGGCAGATCACCGAGAGCTGGTGGGAGATACGCAGCTGCGTTATTCCCATCAGGACAAATGCTATCGGCTGTATATGGATGAGTTCCTCTCCAGTAAGGAATTGTTCGCCCTGGTGGAGGTGATGATCGGGGCCAGAGCGTTCTCCAAGGCGGAGCTTCTGGCCCTGACCGGGAAGCTGAAGCGGGTCACTACGCCGGAAGACCGGAAGAAGCTGGACGAGCTGGTGCGCAAGGAGCTGTTCCACTATCCAGAGGTGAAGCACGACTGTGACAGCGTCCAGGAGTCGCTGTGGCAGCTGGTGGACTGCATCCTGGAAAAAAGGGAGATCACCATCGACTATTACCGGATGGACCGCAAGTGGGTGACTCATCGCTTACGGCCCGCCTCGGTGATGTTCACGGACTACTATTTCTATCTGATCGCGTTCCTGACGGAAGGGAAGCGGGAGAAGCACTACTATTTCCGGGTGGACCGGATCCGGGGGATCACGATCCATCGGGAGCGATATACGAAGGAGGATATCCCGGCCTTCGACGAGGGGCTGCTACGGCAGCGGAGCCTGTTCATGTGGCCGGGGAAGCTGCAGACCGTCCGATTCCAGTTCTCAGGTCCCTCGGTGCAGGCGGTGCTGGACAAGCTGCCCACTGCTAAGATCATCTCCCAGGAGGAAGGGCAGTATGTGATCGAGGCGGAGGTCTATGGCAATGGCATCAAGATGTGGCTCCTGAGCCAGGGAGCATGGGTCAAGGTGCTATCCCCCCAGAGCTTCGTGGAGGAGATGCGCAGTACGATCCAGGCGATGCTGGAGCGATATGGCCCTGTGGCGGAGTGATTATTTTGACCGGACACCCGTTTGTCCCCCCAAGGATGTATCATTAAGATATATCCTTGGGGGGACTTCATCGTAGGGGGTGGGATCGTATGGCGAACGAAAAGGAGAAGGTGCAAGATCTGAGCGCGCTGAACGGGATCTACAGAGAGATCAGCGACGAGCTGGGGCTGGACACGGCGATGGAGCTATACCGGATGTTCAAGGGACAGCAGGTCAGCTTCCCTATGCGCCTTTTTGATGGGGCTCGTATCCGTGAGGCCGTCCTTCGGGAATACGATGGGAGCAATATCAAGCAGCTGGCCATGAGGTATGGATACTCCGAAAAAACGATCCGCCGGATCATCAAAGATGGTGGGGACCAGCGCTGATCATAGAGGCTGCCCCCTTCCTCAGGCCACGGTGTGGTCTGGAGAAGGGGGCAGCTTTATTTTTTGATCAACGGGTGAAACAGAATACGGTGCGGTGGTCGTAGCTCGTGCCTGCTTCCAGGACTGCGGAGGGGAAACTGGGTTCGTTGGGGGCGTTGGGGAAGGCTTGGGTCTCCAGGCAGAAGCCGTGGCGGGGGCCGTAGGCGCAGCCGCCCTTTCCCATGCGGCCTTGGGGCAGATAGTTGGCGGTATAGAAATGGACGCCCGGCAGGGTGGTTTCTACCCGCATGGTGATGCCGGTGGAGGGGGCGCAGGCCACTGCCGCAGGACGGAGAAGCCCAATCGGTCCATCAACGACATAGTTATGGTCGTATCCACGGGCATCGATCAGCTGATGGAATGGTTCGTGGATATGCTTTCCGATGGTCGTAGGGATACGCAGATCCATGGGGGTGTTCTCCACCGGCTCGATGGTGCCCAGAGGGATGCTTTCTTCGTTGCTTGGGGTGTAGTTTTGGGCGAGGATCTGGATGTACTGGTCCAGTACAGGGCCGGAATCGTGTCCGGCGAGGTTGAAGTAGCTGTGATCTGTCAGGTTACATAGGGTATCACGGTCGGAGGTGGCGTGGTAGTGGATGATCACTGAGGTGCCCACCAATTCGAATCGTACCGAACATTCCAGATCGCCAGGGTAACCCTCCTCGCCGTCGGGGCTGGATAGGGAGAGGGTCACGGAACGCGTATCGCAATGGGCGATGCTCCATACTCTGTGGGAAAAGCCTTGCCTGCCGCCATGGAGATGGTTCTTTCCATCATTTGTCACAAGGTCGTAGGACTGACCGTTCAGCTGGAACCGTCCACCGGCGATGCGGTTAGCGAAGCGGCCGATGGTGGCTCCCAGATAGCCGTCATGGCAGATGTACTCTTCCAGGGTGTCATATCCCAGCACCACATCCACGGGGGCACCATTGCGGTCGGGCACGACCAGGGAGCGGATGGTGGCACCGTAGGTGATGATCTGGCAGGAGATCATATCGTTATCCAGTTGGATGAGGGCTACCGGCTCGCCGCCGGGGGTGGTCCCGAAAGGTCGGATGTTGCTCATTTGCTGTCCTCCTCAGCGCGACGTTGTTTGCGGAAATCCGATGGGGAGACCCCTTTTTGTTTTCGGAAGATCCGGCTGAAATACAGAGGGTTTTCATAGCCGATGATGGTGGAGATCTCCGTAACATTATAGTCGGTGGTCTCCAGCAGACTGACGGCGTTGTTGATACGGATGGTGAGGATGTACTGCATGGGTGACTTCATGGTGACCTGCTTGAAATTCCGCAGGAACCAGCTGACGCTCATGCCCCGGGATCGGGCATATTCTTCGATGTTGATGGGTTCGTTGTAATGCTCATTGAAGTACCGCCGGGCGTGCTCCATCTCTTCGAGGATGTAGGAGCTGACCGTGGGCTTCCGCTCCTCCCAGCTGCGCTGCACCAGCAGGAGGATCTGCCGCAGATACATCTCCAGAAGCTCCTGATAGCCTGTCCGGCAGGTCTGCAGCTCGTTGATCATCTCCTTGAACAGGTATGCATAGGTGGAGGAGGTCCCGGAGTAGATCACGTTCCGGTCCAGCGGGATGCCGTAGTGCCGCAGGATGTTTTTGACATCGCTGCCGGTGAAATGGACCCAGTAGACCTCCGGCTTGTCCTTGGCGAAGTATTCATAGTGCTGCTCTTGCCGTGGTTGGAACAGGATCATGTGTCCGGCGGTTACCTCCTGCGATCTGCCATCGAAGTAAAAATGGGTCTTTCCGGATGCCACGTACAATAGCTGCCAGTCCAGCCGTCCTCTGGGCCGCCAGGTGGGGAGACGTTCCTTGGTGCGCAGGCGGTAGGTGCCGCAGCTGCCCACGATCAGTGGCCTTGACTTGTCTTTGAAGGGGAGTCTTGAATCGTTCAGGTAACCGGAGTTTATATACATTCAACAAACCTCCTGCGTATTCGTTGTGCAAGTTGACGAAAACGGGGAAAACGGTGGTTTTTATGCCTGGACGGTGGATGGAAGATCCGGATTTGGTTTCCTATATAATATCATTTTGTGCATGTTTTGTCCAATCCTGTTTATTCAATTTCGGATAGATATCTCCTAGAATATAGACACGAGATGTGGACCGGACAAAATACAAGGAGGAACACGATATGATCATACCCGCAACTTACGAAAACCTGCAAGTGACCCATGAAGGGACTATGTCCAAGCGTGCCTACTACATTCCGGCGTCTACTCACCGGGATGATCTGGTGGAGCACCGGGAGCGTTCCGATCGCTTCCAGCTTCTCAATGGCGATTGGAGATTCAAGTACTATCCGAACGTTCACGACCGGACCGAGCTGTTCTACGAGCAGGGCTTCGATACCGGGGACTACGATACCATCCCGGTGCCCAGCGTCTGGCAGAACCACGGTCACGACCAGCACCATTACACCAATATCCGCTATCCTTTCCCGGCAGACCCTCCCTATGTACCCTATGATGATCCCTGCGGCTGTTACGTCACCAAGTTCCAGTACACTGCTGACGAGAACGCGCCCCGGGCCTACCTGAACTTCGAGGGCGTGGACTCCTGTCTGTATGCATGGCTCAACGGTCAGTATCTGGGTTACAACGAGGTGTCCCACTCCACCACCGAGTTCGATATCACCGACAAGGTGGTAGAGGGTGAGAACACTCTGGCAGTGCTGGTGCTGAAATGGTGCGACGGCAGCTATCTGGAAGATCAGGATAAGTTCCGCACCTCCGGCATTTTCCGGGACGTGTACATCCTGAAGCGCCCTGAGGCCCACATCCGGGACTACTTCGTGACCAACCTACTGGATGGTGCCGAAGCCACTCTGCGGATCCGGTTCAAGTTCACTGAGGAGCTGGTCCCTGTCGCCATCAAGCTTTTGGACGCCAACGGCAAGTTGGTCGCCAAGGGCACGCCGAAGCCTACGGGATCCGGAAGCAGCTTCACCCATCAGGCGATCATGACCGTCAGCCAGCCCACCCTCTGGGATCCCGAGCAGCCTTACCTGTACACTCTGGTCCTGGAATGTCCCCAGGAAGTGATCGTTGACCGCTGGGGCTTCCGGGAAGTTTACATCGAGAACAACAAGGTATACCTGAACGGTCATTCCATCAAATTCCGGGGCGTCAACCGGCACGACTCCGATCCCGTCACCGGTCCTGTGATCTCGTTGGAGCATATGAAGCGGGATCTACGCATGATCAAGGAGTACAACTTCAACGCGATCCGCACCGCTCACTATCCCAACGCACCTATGTTCTATCAGCTTTGTGACCAGTATGGCTTCCTGGTCATCGATGAGGCGGATCATGAGAGCCATGGCGCAGCTGAGATGTACTGCTCTGAGAACGAGCTGTGGGAGAACCATGTGGAGCATTGGAACGAGCCCTTCGCAGACAATCCCGACTTCCTGGAGGCGACTCTGGACCGCACCAAGCGGTGCGTCATCCGGGACAAGAACCGTCCCAGTGTCATCTGCTGGTCCATGGGCAACGAAAGCGCCTATGGCTGCTGCTTCGAGGCGGCGCTGGCATGGACCAAGCACTTCGATCCTTCCCGGCTGACCCATTACGAAAGCGCTCAATACCGCAGCAGGAAGCGCAAATATGATTTCTCCAACATCGACCTGTACTCCAATATGTACCCCTCCCTGGAGACGTTGCAGGAGTATGTGGACAGCGATCCCGATAAGCCTTACCTGATGTGCGAGTATTCCCACGCCATGGGCAACGGCCCCGGCGATCTGGAGGACTACTGGCAGTTCATCCAGGCCAATGAGGTCATGAGCGGTGGCTTCGTCTGGGAGTGGTGTGATCACGCGGTATACAAGGGCGTCGCTCCCAATGGGAAGCCCATGTACTGGTACGGCGGCGACCACGGCGAATATCCCCATGACGGCAACTTCTGCGTGGATGGCCTTGTGTATCCCGACCGCCGCCCCCACACCGGCGTTATGGAGTTCAAGAACGTGAACCGGCCTGTCCGGGTCAAGGAGTTCGATCCTGCCACCGGTATCGTGACCTTCCATAATTACATGGACTTCGTGGCCATGAACAAGTACCTGACCATCCGCTACGAGTTGAACTGCGACGGTGAGATCATCCAGAGCGGTGATGTGGACCGTGTCCCCGCGATCTTGCCCCATGCCGAAGGCACGGTCCGCCTGAACATCCAGATCCCTGCCAAGGGCCGCAGTTATCTGAAGCTGATCTACCAGCTGAAGGAAGCCACCGAGCTACTTCCCGCAGGCTTTGAGCTGGGCTTCGACGAGGTGGCGCTGGAAGCCGCGGTGGACGGCAGGAACCAGAAAGCCTTGGCCATTTGGAACAAGAAGGATCTGTCTGAGGATGATCTGAAGGTAGCGGAGGACCAGCGTCATATCATCGTTTCCGGCAAGAACTTTACTTATCGCTATGACAAGACAGTGGGCAGCTTCAGCTCTATGGTCTTTGAAGGCCGGGAGCTGCTGGACAGGCCCATGGGGCTGAACATCTGGCGTGCGCCCACCGACAATGACCGGAAGCTGAAGCAGGAATGGATGGCCGCCCACTATGATAAGGCGATCACCCGCTCCTACATGACCCGTACCCTGGCGGCGGACAGTGAGGTCCGGATCCACTCCGATGTGTCCATCGCGGCCATCGCTGTTCAGAGATTCATGGATATCGAGGTGGACTGGACGGTGTCAGTTTCCGGTGCGGTCACTGCCAATATCCTGGCCAAGCGGAACATGGAGTTCCCGGAGCTGCCCCGGTTCGGCCTGCGGCTGTTCGTGCCCAACTCTCTGGAGCAGGTCACGTACTATGGCCTCGGCCCCATGGAGAACTATCCCGACAAGCGTCATGCCGCCTCCCACGGTATTTACGATACTACGGTGGAGGGCCTGTACGAAGACTATATCCGTCCCCAGGAGCATGGTGCCCACGGCGGCTGCAACTATGTGATCCTGGAAGATGATGCTCTGCGGCTCACCGCTGTCAGTCTGGAAGCCTTCAGCTTCAACGCTTCCCACTACACCCAGGAGGAAATGACTGCCAAGGGGCATAACTATGAGCTGGAGGAGTGCGGCAGCACGGTCCTGTGCCTGGACTACCGTCAGAACGGCATCGGATCTGCAAGCTGCGGCCCTGTCCTCCGCCGGGAATACGCCCTCACGGATGAGACCATCGATTTTGAGATCCGCATCATCCCCGAACTGAAATGATCGTTTTGATAACAATGATGTAAAGGAGAATTATCATGCAGGAAAAGAAATATCTGAAATGGTACCACAAGATCGGCTACGGCTCCGGCGACATTGCAGGAAACTGCGTATACGCCCTTCTGACCGCGTTCATGATGATCTATCTGACCGACACCATCGGCTTGAGCATGGGCGTCGTAAGTACCCTGATCGCCGCTTCTAAGATCTTTGACGGTGTATCGGACTTCTTCTTTGGAAGACTGATCGATAAGACACACACCAAGATGGGCAAGGCCCGTCCCTGGATGCTCTGGCCCTATATCGGCTGCGCTATCACCCTGGTCGCCTGCTTCTTCATTCCCACCAGCTGGGGTCAGACCGCACAGTACATCTTCTTCTTCCTGTCTTACACCCTTCTGAACGCAGTATTCTTCACCGCGAACAACATCGCATACGCATCTTTGACCGCACTGATCACCAAGAATACCAGCGAGCGTGTACAGATCGGTTCCTTCCGCTTCATCTTTGCTTTTGCCACCAAGATCGTCATCGAGGCCGTTACCATCTTCGCTGTGGGTTGGCTCGGCGGCGGTGTCATCGGCTGGAGACTGATCGCTATCATTTATGCGATCATCGGTCTGATCACAAACACCCTTTCCGTACTCTCTGTCAAGGAGCTTCCCGAAGAGGAGGAGGGAACGGAAAAGGGAGCGAAGAAGGAAAACGAACTTACCTTCCTGCAGTCCTTTAAGCTTCTGCTCAAGAACAAATACTACGTCATCATCTGCTGCAGCTATATCCTGACTCAGCTCTACGCATCCGTGATCGGCATGGGTACCTACTATGCCAAGTACATCCTCGGGAATGAAGAGATCTTCAGTACATTGTCCCTTGCCATCAACATCACCATGGTGGTGGCGCTTACGGTCCTGCCTTTCGTTATCAAGAGGCTGGGCGGTATGTATAAGCTCAACATCTGGGGCTACGTCATCGCCGCCTTGGGAAGAGTTGGCGTCATGGTAGCAGCCTACATGGGCAGCCTTCCTCTGATGCTTGCATTCACTGCCGTTTCCACCATCGGTATCGCGCCTCTGCAGGGCGACCTCAACGCACTGATCGCCTGCTGCTCCGAGTACACGACTATGACGACCGGTCACAGATTGGAAGGCATGATGTATTCCTGCTCCTCCTTGGGCATCAAGATCGGCGGCGCACTGGGTACCGCCATTTGCGGCTGGCTCCTGGATGCAGCCGGCTATGTTGAGAACGCGGCAGTACAGACCGCCACTACGGTCGGCATGCTGAACTTCCTTTACCTGTGGATGCCTGTGATCCTCTGCGCAGCTGTCGGTTTCCTGCTTGTTTTCCTGCGTGTGGAAAAGGCCAACGAAAAGCTGCTGGCCGCCAAGAAGGAGTCCTGATCATGGAACAGCACTATGTATTCTCCGCCCCCGGCCGTACGGAGATCGGCGGCAACCACACCGACCACCAACACGGCTGCGTCCTCGCAGCCGCGGTGGATCTGGAAACTGTGGCGGATGTGACGCTGAACGGTACCGATCGCATCCGGGTCCGATCCGAGGGCTACCCGGAGGTCGTGGTCGATCTGGATGATCTTTCTGTACACGAGGATGAAAAGAACACTACGGCGGCCCTGGTCCGGGGCGTTGCAGCGGCCTTTGTGGATAAGGGCGCAAAGCTCCGGGGCTTTGATGCGGAGGTCCGTTCCACTGTCCTGCCCGGCAGTGGTCTGAGTTCATCTGCCGCATTCGAGGTGCTGATCGGCACCATCTGCAATGAGCTGTTTTTCCACAAGCGGTTGAGCGCGGTCGAGATCGCCCAGATCGGGCAGTATGCGGAAAACGTGTATTTCGGTAAGCCCTGCGGGCTGATGGACCAGATGGCATCCTCCGTGGGAAGCATGGTGTTTATCGACTTTGAGGATCCCGCGTGTCCTTCGGTGGAAAGGATCGAGTTCGATTTCAAGAAAGCCGGTTATTCCCTGTGCATCATCGACAGTGGCGCTGATCACGCGGATCTGACCGATGAATACGCGGCGATCCCAGCGGAGATGGAAGCGGTCTGCGCCTGCTTTGGTAAGGATGTGCTGCGGCAGATCCCGGAGATGGACTTCTTCGGTGCGCTGCCTGCCATCCGTGGCAAAGTCTCTGATCGGGCGATCCTGCGGGCGATCCACATCTATCAGGAAAACCGCCGGGTGGTGGAGCAGGCATCCGCTCTGCGTCGGGGAGATGTGCAGACCTTCCTGAAGCTGGTGACGGAGTCGGGACGCAGCTCCTGGATGTATTTGCAGAATATCTGCCCTGCCGGGGCGGTAGAGCATCAGGCAGTGGCAGTGGCGCTGGCACTGTGCGACACGCTGCTGCATGGACGGGGGGCTTACCGGGTCCATGGCGGTGGTTTCGCTGGGACGGTCCAGGCATTCGTCCCTGACTACCTCTTGAAGCAGTTCAGGTCCGGCATCGAAGCGGTCCTGGGCCAGGGGAGCTGTCACATTTTGGATATTCGCCCTCAAGGAGGGGTACGGGTACAGTAAAGGAGCGTGCAGTGTGAGCATCGATACTTATATCTCCGCATTGGTCCGATACGGCCTGGACAAGGAACTGTTCGAGCCATGCGATGAAGTCTATATCACCAATCAGCTTCTGGAGGCGTTGAAGCTGGATCGATACGAGCCGGAGGATACGGTCGCCATGCCGCTGGAGGACATCCTAAAGGTCATCCTGGACGATGCGGTGCGCCGGGGCGTGTGTAGGGACGATATCACCAGCCGGGACCTGCTGGATACCAAGCTGATGGGGGTCATGACACCGCCGCCCCGGGAGGTCCGCAGCCACTTCGGGGTCCTATATGAGATGGATCCACTCAGTGCCACGGACTGGTTCTACCGATTCTCTCAGGATACCGATTACATCCGCCGCTACCGCATCCAGAAGGATGTTCGCTGGAAGACAGCCACGGACTATGGCAATCTGGATATCACCATCAATCTGAGCAAGCCGGAAAAGGATCCCAAGGCCATCGCGGCAGCGAAGGCCGCGCCCCAGTCCGGTCGTCCCAAGTGCTTGCTGTGTCCCGAGAATGAGGGCTACGCCGGGCGGGTGGACCATCCTGCACGGCAGAACCATCGCATCATCCCGGTGAGCATCGGCGGTGGGGACTGGTATTTGCAGTACAGCCCCTATGTGTATTACAACGAGCATTGCATCGTGTTCAACGCCCAGCATACGCCTATGGTCATCGACAAGGCGGCGTTTTGTAAGCTGCTGGACTTCGTGACGGCGTTCCCTCACTACTTCGTGGGCAGCAATGCGGATCTTCCCATCGTAGGTGGCAGCATCCTGAGCCATGAGCATTTCCAGGGCGGTCATCACAGCTTCCCTATGGAGCGTGCCCCGGTGGAACGGGAGGTGGTGTTCGCAGGGTTCGAGGATCTCAAGGCTGGGATCGTCAAGTGGCCTATGAGCGTCCTGAGGATCCAAGGGGCGGACAAGGATCGGGTGGCGGAGCTGGCGGATAAGATCCTGCGGTGCTGGCGTGGCTACACCGATTCGGATGCCTTCATTTTCGCGAAGACCCATGGCGTCCCCCACAATACCATCACCCCCATCGCTCGGCGCAGAGGGGAAAGCTATGAGATGGATCTGGTGCTGCGCAACAACATCACCACCGAGGCGCACCCTTTGGGGCTGTACCATCCCCATGCTGAGCTGCACCACATCAAGAAGGAGAACATCGGCCTGATCGAGGTGATGGGCCTTGCGGTGCTGCCTGCCCGGCTGAAAGGGGAACTGGCGGCGCTGGAAGAAGCGATCCTCACCGATGCGCCTCTGTCCGGTGAGCTCCTGAAGCACGGAACGTGGGTGGAGGAACTGAAGACCAGATACACCTTCACCAGGGATAACATCACTGCTATTTTGAAAGTAGAGGTCGGGAAGGTCTTCGCCAAGGTCCTGGAGCATGCCGGGGTCTTCAAGCGGACCCCGGAGGGCGCTGCGGCGTTTGGGCGTTTTATCGATCATGTTAATCGGGAGGGGAAAGCATGAACGTTTTAGTCACCGGCGGTGCCGGATATATCGGCAGCCATACTGTGGTGGAGCTGCTGGAGGCGGGGCATCAGGTGATCATCGTGGATGACCTGAGCAACGCCAAGGTCGAGGTGATCGGCCGCATCGAGAGGATCACCGGCAAGCGTCCTGCGTTCCATCAGCTGGACTGCGGTCATAAGGCTGGGCTTCGCAGCGTGTTCCAGGGGGATAGGGTCGATGCGGTGATCCATTTCGCTGGCTTCAAAGCAGTGGGGGAGAGCGTGAAGAAGCCTTTGCAGTATTATCGGAACAATCTGGACAGCACGTTGACCCTTTTGGAGGTCATGGAGGAGTTCGGCTGCAAGAAGCTGGTCTTTTCCTCCTCAGCGACGGTGTATGGTCCTGATAACGCGCATCCCTACAAGGAGTCCATGCCAGCCATCCGCTCCACCAGCCCCTACGGCTGGACGAAGGTGATGATCGAGCGGATCTTGACGGACTATGTGACTGCGCATCCGGAGTTTTGCGCTGTGCTGCTGCGGTATTTCAATCCCATCGGTGCCCACGATTCGGGGCTGCTGGGGGACGATCCCAACGGGATCCCCAACAACCTGATGCCCTATATCGCCAGAGTGGCAGCGGGGCAGCTGGAGAAGCTGACGATCTTCGGTGGCGACTACCCGACGCCGGATGGGACCTGTCTGCGGGATTATCTCCATGTGGAGGATCTGGCGGTGGGCCACTTGAAAGCGCTGGAGTATGCCGGGACGCACAGTGGGGTGGAAGCTGTCAATCTGGGCACCGGGAATGGTATCTCTGTGTTGGGATTGGTCCATGCTTTCGAGAAAGCCAATGGGATGGCGCTGCCCTATGAGATCGGTCCCCGTCGGGATGGGGACTTGCCCGCCTTTTGGGCGGACGCGTCCAAGGCCAAGGAGCTTTTGGGCTGGGAAGCTGTCCATACTGTAGACGATATGTGCCGCAGTGCGTGGAAGTTCGCGCAGATGGCTTCCAAATGAAAAATAGACCTGCACGGAACGAGTCGCGTTCGGTGCAGGTCTTTTTTAGTTCCAGCTGAGGATGGCGGCCTTGGCGCCTTCTATGTCCAGGACGCCGTGGGCGAAGCCTTTTCGCAGGAGGGCGTCGGGGAGGTATCCATCGTATTTGTCGAAGAGGGGCTCCTCCTTGGGGTAGATCAGGTCCAGGGGGTCGAAGGGCGTCTGGGCCGCTTCTTTGAGGATGCGGTAGAACTCCTCTTCCGATGCTTTCATGGTGAACTGCATATAGTAGGGCCGGGCGGAGTCGAAGTTTTTCAGGCCCAGACGGTCGCCGCATTCGATCTTCAGGATCCGCTCCATGGCCAGGAACGCGTAGGTCCCCACCCAGGGCAGGAGGCACCACATATTGCCGCCTAAGTTGATCAGGGGCGTTTCGGCGGTGCCGGAGCGTCTGGCAGTGTAGCGGGCCTGATCCAGGCGGGCTACGGCATTTTTCATGAGATAGGGATAGGGCTTATCCTCCAGGAGGACCTGTCGCATCCGCTGGAGGATCTTGGTGTGCAGGTCACCGGGGCATTGGCCGAAATAGGCTGGGATGCTGCCCTTGACCTGCTGGCAGTAGACCAGGTGGCGCTTATGATCCACATCCAGCACCTCCCACACATGGCCGGCGATCGCCAGCTTCTCGCCCACCGGGGGAGGAAGCACCACGGTGCCCAGCTCCTGGGACTCGCTGCGGACGGTGTATTCCTCGCTTTCCACGAACACGCCGTAGAATTTGAAGGAGTTGACTACCCGCTCTCCCGCAAGGCCCACGATCAGGCCGCCTTGCTCGGTCTGCTGGATGTGGTCGGTCTGGATCAGGTGCCGCAGGAGGATCTTGTAGTCCTCCTGGGAGATCCGGTGGAAGTAGTGGAGCCTTAGGACCCGGTCCGCCAGGGCTTTGGGGGACAGCTCCCCACAGGAGGCCAGGGTGGACATGGTCTGGTGGTACAGCAGGCTGTAGGGCAGTCGGTCCAGCCGGGGCGGCTCGCACCAGCGCTCCTCCAGGTACAGCTGCACCAGGGCGATGCCTTGCAGCAGCTTCCAGGGGATGGTGGTGGGGAGCATGGCCCGGGCCTCCGGCTCGTCCTCCCGCATGACGAACCACATCTCCGAGGGGCTTTCCCGCCGTCCGGTGCGGCCCATACGCTGGAGGAAGGAGGATACCGTCCAGGGGGCGTCGATCTGGAAGGCACGCTCCAGGCGGCCGATGTCGATGCCCAGCTCCAGCGTGGCGGTGGTGACGGTGGTCATGTACTGGGAATCGTCCTTCATGATGGCTTCGGCGGTCTCCCGATAGGAGGCGGACAGGTTGCCATGGTGGATCAGGAACCGGTCCCGTTCCTGTTGGGTCTCGCAATACTGCCGCAGCGTGGTGGTGACGGTCTCGCATTCCTCCCGGGAATTGACGAACACCAGGCATTTCTTCCCACGGGTATGCTCGTAGATATAGCCGATGCCGGGGTCCGCGTTCTTGGGGGCTTCGGCGGTCTTTTCTTCCAGGACCGGCAGGGCGTCGGGGATGTCCTTGCCCTCGGCGGCCTGGATGTCCTTCACGTAGAAATGCTCCATGCTCAGCCGCCAGCGGCTGCCCTTGGCTTCGATCTTTGGGATGATGGTCCCTCTGCCGGTGCCCAGGGACAGGAATTCGCCGGTGCGTTCCGGGTCGCCGATGGTGGCGCTGAGACCGATCCGCCGGGGGGTGACACCGGCGATCCGGCTCAGTCGTTCGATCAGGCACAGGGTCTGCCCGCCCCGGTCACCCCGGAGCAGGGAGTGGACCTCGTCGATCACCACGAACCGCAGATCTCCGAACAGCTTGGGGATGGCGGCGTGCTTATGCAGCAGCATGGCTTCCAAAGACTCCGGGGTGATCTGCAGGATGCCGGAGGGGCGCTTCATCAGCTTGGCCTTGTGGCTTTGGGCCACGTCGCCGTGCCAGTGCCACACGGGGATGTCCGCTTCAGCGCACAGGTCGTTCAGCCGGGAGAACTGGTCGTTGATCAGGGCTTTCAGGGGACCGATGTAGATACAGCCCACGGAGGTGGGAGGGTCCTCGGAAAACAGGGTGATGATGGGGAAGAAGGCGGCTTCCGTCTTGCCGGAGGCGGTGGAGGCGGTGAGCAGCACGTTCTCATCGGTATTGAAGATGGCGTCCGCCGCAGCCACCTGGATCGAACGCAGGCTTTCCCAGTGGTTGCGGTAGATATAGTCCTGGACGAAGGGGGCGTAACGGTCGAAAGCGCTCATAGGCTACCTCTTAAAGCTGGAATTCCGCGAAGTCGGCGTGGGTGGTCTCTTCTTCCACTGCGTTTTGAGCGTAGGTGAACTGGTCGCTGCCCAGAAGCTCACGGACTTTGATCCTGGGATCCTGGTAGACGATGTCCAGCACCTCGATGAAGTCCCGGATCACTTCACGGGGGGTGATGTGGGTATCCGCGCCGATACGGGAGAACTCGATCTGGATGAAGTCCACCATGTCCTGCTGGGTGACGATCTGCTGATAGTCATATAGCCCCGCGTGGATGTCTGCCAGCTTCTCGATCAGCACCAGCATCTCCTCATTGGTCAGGGGCAGCAGCCGGATGACAGGGGACAGGAGGTCTTTATGGTCCTTGGAGAAATGCCCCTCCGCCAGACGGGAGCGCAGGGCTTCGTAGCTGTAGACGCCCCGGCGGGGGTCCTCCATGCACTGGGGGGTGCCGCAG
>JAFTKE010000043.1 GCA_017456045.1 Oscillospiraceae bacterium | reverse complement strand
GGCCGCCCCCGGGGGAAGGGAGCGGCTTCGCCGCAAAACCACTTTTTTGACAGTCTGAGCGTGCTTTGCACGCTTTTGAAGCCCCCCTCTGCGACTCGCTAAGAGCCGCCTTCGGCGGTCGTTCTCTTGCACAGCGCCTGCGGGCGCTAGAGTCAGCTTCGCTGACAGCTCCCCTACAAGGGGAGCCTTGAGGTGCGTACCTTTCCTTACCCCTCTTGCCCCCCTCATTCATGAGGGGGGTGCCCCACGAGCGAAGCGCAGTGGGGTGGGGGGAGTCCGAATAAAGAAGCGCATCGCCCCACTAAGCGCTGATCAACAGCCCCTCTAACGTTCTGACCGCCCTGCCATATGGCAGGGCGGCACGATCATATCAAAACTCTATCCGAAAACTCTTTCCATCTCCTCCTGGCTCATGGTCACCAGATGGGGCGTGATATCCTCCACCGGCTGCACCGAAGCGACCATCTCCTCCAGCTGATCATCCGTATACTCATACGGTACCTCCAGCCGGAACAGGTACTGCCCATCGCTCCAGAAGAAGATCCGGTCTCCGACTAAGCCATCACCGATCGGCAGAGCATCGATCAGATAGCCCTGGATCCCAGCGAAAGTGCGAAGCTCCGCCTCCGGGATGGTGCCATACGATGTGGACACGGACTCCCGCAGATCCTCAGGCTGGAGACTGCCTCCCGCCTTCTGGACGAAGTGGATGTCCCCGACTGTATCCTGGATCCACCAGAACTGGGTCACAGAGCCCAAAGGATCCCCCAGGATATGTCCCGCGACCTGCTCCATCCCCTCCGGGACTCGGGGAAGGTAGTAAGTCCCGATGGTCTTAGGCGCGTCCGCATCCATGTCCACCGCCAGCGTGACCTCATGGGAAGAGATCTCATAGCTGCTCCCGTCAGCAGGATCGGTAGGCGTGATCCACATCGTATCATCCGTCTCCACCTTCCCGCCAAACAACGCGTTCCGGATCGCCGGAGCTGCTACAGCGGTCACAGTCAGTCCAGCCACCACTGCCGCCACCAGTGCCACCTTCCATCCCAGCCGTCTATACTTTTTCTGCACCTCGGCCCCGGCCAGCAGCCTCTCGTCCACCTGACCGATGGCTTCGAACAATTTTTCCCGATTCATAACAGTTCCTCCTTGATCAAAAACTCCTTAAGTTTCCTTCGGACACGACTGAGGATCATATGTACGTTGCTCTCCCGCACCGAGGACCGCTCCGCGATCTGAGCCACACTGTCCACGAAAAAGTACCGCCGCAGGAAGATGTTCCGGTCCCGCTCCGACACTGTTTCCAAAAACCGCCCGATCGCGTCCGCCAACTCCTTGGCCTCCAGTTCGCTCCCCGCGTCCCTGTCAGGCCCGGCACACTCCCCCAGCTCCTCCAACGCAACATCGATCTCGCCCCCGCCCCGCTTCTGGGCGGTCTGGGCACGCCAGCGGCTATAGGAAAGGTTACGAACGATCTTCGCCAAAAACAGCTTCAGCACCCCCGGCCTGGTAGGAGGGATCGACCCCCACGCCTTGAGCCAGGTATCGCTGACCACCTCCTCCGCATCCAGAGGGTCGGAAAGGATCTGCTTGGCCAGCGATCCGCAGTAGCGTCCATATTTCCCATCCGTCTCCGAGATCGCGCGCTCATCCCGGGCGACGTACAGCTCGATGATCTGTTCATCATCCATCCAAAATACTTCTTTAGAAAGGCCCTTCTACTTGATAAGACGCATTTTCCCGTAGATCCTAACCCATAGTATCCAAAAATAACTTTACTAGTGGAACCGATCGACCCACACGTAGGGAAAGGGCATGCCCTTTCCCTACGTATCGTATCTTAACGAAGCGATGATTACCCGCCCCACCGCATAACAAAAGACCGCCCCGGCGAACCGGAGCGGTCTTGATGAGCTTTTGATCAAGAGGGAATATTAGTAGAACTTTCTCTTGTTCTTACGGGCAGCTTCAGACTTCTGCTTACGCTTCAGGCTGGGGCTGACATAATGCTCGCGCTTCTTAACTTCGGCAATAACGCCCTCCTTGGCGCAGCTCCGCTTGAAGCGGCGCAGAGCGCTCTCCAGAGACTCGTTTTCCTTAACGCGAATTTCAGACATCGTTTTCCCTCCCTCCGATGCATCCGGCTAGATCCAGGATGCGTTCAGGGCCATATCGGCTTAAGTATTATACGCCGTGATCTTCCAAATGTCAAGCACGGATCTCAAAATTTTCCGAATTTTGTGCAGATCCGCAAATCAGCACCGTTCCACAGGATGGCCCAGACGCTGTACCAGCTCCCTGGCCGCCTGGTTATCCGGCAGGGACACCGTCAACGCCCCATCCACATAGATCCCGATGCGGCCCTGGGTCAGCGCCACCTTACCGATCCGCTGACGCTCGATGCGCTTCTTCCCGATGGTCAAAGGCGCATAGACCAGTGCCCCATCCTCCACAGCGGCATAAGAACCAAGGATCATGCCGGTCAGGATCCCACTCAAGATCGTCCAGGCGATCGTTATGATCGTGAACCTTCCAGCCAGCTCGTTTCCCATGACATAGAACATCACCGTCACAGCCGCCAAACACAGGGCCATGCCGCCCATGCGCAGCACCATCTGGCTCGTGTACCTGTCTTTCAAGGAAAAGGGCGTGCTGGAGCGAAGATAGACCTTGTTCGTCATCTTCACTCACCTCATTTCACGATCAGGTTCACCAGCTTGTTCTTGACCACGATGGTCTTGACGATGCTGCCACCGTTCTTCTCCAGGAACCGGGCGATCTTCTCGTCCGCCAGGACATTGGCTATCACCGTATCGTTATCCAGATCCGCCGCCATGGGCACGGTTCCGCGCATCTTGCCGTTGACCTGCACCGCCAGGGTGATCTCGGTGTCCTTGCACTTCTCCTCAGAGTAAGTGGGCCAGCTCTCATAGGCGATGGTGCCATCATGGCCCAGGACCTGCCACAGCTCTTCGCCCACATGGGGGACGATGCAGGAGAACATCTTGATGAAGCCCTCAGCGTACTCTCTGGGGCAGGAGCCGTTCTTGTACACCTCGTTGATGAACACCATCATCTGGGCGATGGCAGTATTGAAGCCCAGGGTCTCGAAGTCGCCCGTCACCTTCTTGACGGTCTGATGATACACCTTGGTCAGCTTGCCATCGTCGGTATCGGTGATGTTGCCGCTTTCAGTGAAGAAGTTCCACACACGGTTGATGAACTTCCGTGCGCCCGCCACACCGGCAGCGCTCCAGGGCTTGGACACCTCCAGGGGGCCCATGAACATCTCGTAAAGACGCAGGGTGTCCGCGCCATATTCCCGCACGATGTCGCTGGGGTTCACCACGAATTCGGGGAAACGCTTGCCCATCTTGATGCCGTTCTCGCCCAGGATCATGCCCTGATGGACCAGCTTCTTGAAAGGCTCCTTCACGGGGCTGATGCCCTCGTCATACAGGAAGCGGTTCCAGATCCGGGAATAGATCAGATGGCCCACCGCATGCTCGGGGCCGCCAACGTACAGATCAACAGGCAGCCAGTGCTTCAGAAGCTCGGGATCGCACAGGGCCTTGTCGTTCTTGGGGTCGATGTAGCGCATATAGTACCAGGAAGAACCAGCGGAACCGGGCATGGTAGAGGTCTCACGCTTGCCCTTGATGCCGTCCTTATCGTAGTACTTCCAATCCTCAGCGTTCTCCAGAGGAGCCTGACCGCCACGGCCCTTGTAATCCTCCAGCACAGGCAGGATCACAGGCAGCTCGCTGTCCGGCAGGAACACGGTCTCGCCGCTGTCGGTGTACACACAGGGCACAGGCTCGCCCCAGTAACGCTGACGGGCGAAGATCCACTCACGGAAGTGGTAGTTGTTCTTCCGGCGGGCGACACCCATCTCCTCCAGCTTAGCCGTGATGGCCTCCTTGGCCTCCTCCACCGTCAGACCGGTGAACTCCTCAGAATTGATGAGCTTGCAGCCCTTGCCCAGATAATCCTGCTTCTCGAAAGCACATTCGGAAACGTCCCGGCCCTCGATGACCTGGATCATGGGGATCTTGTGGGCAACGGCATACTCGAAGTCACGCTGGTCGTGGCTGGGGACCGCCATGACCGCGCCGGTACCGTAATTGCCCAGAACGAAGTCACCGATGAACACAGGGACTTCCTTGCCATTGACAGGGTTGATAGCATAAACGCCCTTCAAGCAGCAGCCGGTCTTGGTCTTGCTGGCGTCGGTACGGTCGATCTCGCTCTTCTTTGCCGCCTCAGCGATGTAAGCCTTGACCTCGTCGATGTTCTCCACCCGGTCAAGCAGGCTCTCAGTGATCTTGCCATCGGGAGCCAGCACCATGAAGGTGATGCCGTAGATGGTCTCGATACAGGTGGTGTAGATGGAGAAGGAGCCGCCGCCCACCAACTGGAAGTCAACTTCCACGCCGGTGGACTTGCCGATCCAGTTGCGCTGGATCTCCTTGGTGGATTCCGGCCAGTCGATTTCGTTCAGACCCTCCAGCAGCTTCTCAGCAAAGGCAGGCTGATCGATGACCCACTGCATCATCATCTTTTTCACCACAGGGTAGCCGCCACGCTCGGACTTGCCGTCGATAACCTCATCGTTGGCAAGAACCGTGCCCAGCTCCTCGCACCAGTTGACAGGCATCTCGATGCGCTTGGCGTAGCCGGCTTCCCACAGCTTCTTG
>JAFTKE010000042.1 GCA_017456045.1 Oscillospiraceae bacterium | reverse complement strand
GAAGGTGGCCGAGCGCAGCGAGGTCGGAAGAGGAATGCGGGCAGTAACATAAAAGTCCAGAAAATCTATCAGACTTGCTGAAACGCTGAACGATGATCTAGGTCTATACTGCCCCAAAACCCTCACGTCGCCGCCCGCATTCCCCTTCCGCCCCAGTGTGCGCACTGGGGCACCTTCCCCCCGGGGGAAGGCATTGCGGCTACGCCGCTAAACGATGATTTTCCTCACTAACGACTTGGGAGCCGTCACAAGGACGGCTCCTCTTCTAAGTGCTTCTCGATCCACGCATGGGTACGGGGGCAGAGGGAGGGGATATCGATATGGGTGACCGTATCGGTGATGATCGTCACCGTACGCTTCGCCTCCAGGCCGTTTGCTATCCAGCCCTCCTGGCAGTCATCCCGAATCGCCACCAGCAGTGCCTCGGCCTCCTGGCCGGAGAATTCCCAGTCCCCGTCCCAGCTGCTGACATAGACCCTGTCCACGCTTTTCACATAAGCGTCCCAGTCCTGATAACCCAGGATCGCCTCCGGGGTACTGTAATACGCGTCGATCCGCTCCCCCACGTCACTATCGTGGTAGTAGAAATACCGCCGCTCCACGGTGCGGCCGTCCGTGAGCTGGTAGGTGATATGGATCTGGCCCTTGGTGCTGTAGCCGTAGTAAGACTCATCTACCTCGGCATGGTCACCGATCAGCAGCTCATGGATCTCGATCAGCTCCCGGATGGTGTTCTGATCCCCGGTCTGGACAGCAACGGTGTCGTATTCGAAGTCCGGATCATGATAATAATCCTCCCGGATAGTCACCGAGACCACCTGCTCCGGCTCCGGGACCCACCGAGTCAGCCCCAGAGGATCGATAGCGGTCAGCACCAGCGACGCGATGAACACGCCGCCGATCACCGCGGAGCGGACCACCGTCTTCTTGTCGAAGACCTTCACCGTCCGCCGCAGCAGCATCTCTGTGCCGAAGCAACCCAGCAGGAAGCCGAATATCATGGTGCCGACCCCGCTGCCTGTCAGCAGTCCAAAGCTTCTGAACACCGCCGCCACCGTCAGGGTGAACACCCCGGAGCAGACCGGCACCAAAGGCCGGAAGGCCACGAAATCACCGGCACGCTCCAGATGGCGCTTACGGTAGAGCCACACTGCCAACACCAGCAGCCCGCAGGCCACCACCACCATCACCGCCGGGTACCACCACTGCGGTCCCAGGCCCTCATACCGGTAGCCGCCGAAGAGGGAGAAATAGTCCTCCTCTTCGTTGCGGAACAGCACCAGCTCCGTCGCGTTGGCCATCCAGACCACCGGACAGAACAGGTCGAAGCCATCGGAGCGGATGTGCAGCCCCGGCAGCATGGGCTCGTAGAAGGTCACCACGAACCACTGGACGATCTCCGACAGGAAGTTCACCACCAGGTACACCGCCGTCAGCGCGAACCGGCTGCCGGTACACACGGCGCACACCGTGGCCAACGCGAAGAAGAATAAGTACTCTGCCACCATGCCCATGAGCCACACCAGGGCCAGGAACCAAAGCTGGCCCAGCCGCAGCATATACACCAGGCACATGGCCGTATGAGGCACCACGCTGAACAGCAGCCCCGCCACCACATGGGTGGCCAGCATCTGCTCCCGCCGCAGGGGAAGAGCGTGCATGGCAGTGCAAAGGCGGCTGCGGAACAGATCGCCGAAGAGGCAGGATGCCACGATCAGGGCGTAGATCATGTTCAGGATGGCCATGGGCCCGATCTCCACGGTCAGGGTCCAGGCCATGTACCCCTGGACATCCGAGGCGAACAGGCTCAGATCGCTCACACCGGACATCAGCTGCAGCACCGTGTAGATGATCCAAACCGGCGCGAAGCGGGTGATGTCCTTCATCAGCAGGGTCTTGTTAAAGAGTGACGTTCTTGACTGCATAGTCCACACCTCCCAGCTCGTAGATGAAGATCTCCTCCAAAGACAGGGGCAGGATATCGAAATACGCCGGCTCCATGGCCGCCACCTGGGCCCCGATCTGGTCGGCATCCCCCCGGACCACCAGGGTCCTCAGTCTGCCGCTGCTGCTCTCGTGGAGGACCTGGAGCGTGGGAGGGACCTCGCCCACCAGCTGTAGCTTGTGGGTGGTGCCCTGCATATCTGCCAAGCTCCGCTGCAGCAGCATCCGCCCCCGGTCCATGATCCCCACATGGTCGCAAATGTCCTCCAGCTCCCGCAGGTTGTGGGAGGAGATCAGGACGGTGGTCTGCCGCTGGGCCACGTCCGCCATGATCAGGCTCCACACCTGCCGCCGCATCACAGGATCCAGCCCATCCACCGGCTCATCCAGGATCAGCACGTCCGGACGGGTACACAGCGCCAGATGGAAGGCCGCCTGCTTCTGCATGCCTTTACTGAACCGCCGCAGCTGCACGTTCCGGGGCAGCTGGAACACCTCCCACAGCTTGAAATACAACTGATCGTCGAACCGGGGATAGATCCCCTTGTAAAAAGCGTACATATCCGGCAAAGTAGCCGATGGGAAATAGAAGATATCGTCTCCGATGGAAGCGATCCTGGACTTCGCAGCCACGTTCTCATAGATCGGCTGGCCCTCCAGGGTCACGCTGCCCTTGTCCTGGCGGTATACGCCGGTGAAATGGCGGATCGCGGTGGTCTTTCCGGCACCGTTGGGCCCCACCAGACCGTATACCGCCCCCTTGGGCACTGTCATAGTCAGATCCTCCAGCGCCGGGAAGGTGCCGAAGGTCTTGGTCACGCCCTGCATCTCAAGCATGGTCTTCCCCTCCTTTTTCTATCCTGGCTGCCAGCTCCCGGGCCGGGATGCCCATGGACAGCAGCGTGGTGGTCAGCTTATCGAAGGCCTGGAGCAGCTCCTGGGCATCGCTTTGGGGGACGCCACAGACGAAGCTGCCCTTGCCCGCCACGGAAGCGATCCACCCCTGGAACTCCAGCTCCCGATAGGCCCGCTGGATGGTGTTGGGGTTGATCGCCAGCTGGGTGGCCAGCTCCCGGACGCTGGGCATCCGGTCCCCCTCCATCAGCACCCCCGCCCGGATCTGCTCCCGGAACCCATCCAGGATCTGCTGATAGATCGGCCGCCCATCCCGATGGTCAAGATGGATCATAGCATCCCTCCGTCCTAAGTGTATTAGCTGTGTTAGTACAGTTACTATATCATAGGCTTACCCGATCGTCAATACCACTCCTGCAAAAAAACGCCCCGCACCAGTGGGTGCGGAGCGCATACAAGAGATAATAACATAATATATTTGTCGATATCGCCGTCTATATCTAAAATTTTAAGACTATTCGTTTAAAATCAGGGTATATCATATATGATGAGGTGATATAGATGTACGTAGATTTCGTAAGAGACCGGATAACCCAGCTCCGGATGCAAAAAGGGGTCTCGGAATACCAAATGAGCTATGACCTGGGCCACAGCAGGGGATATATCTACAATATCTCCTCCGGGAAAGCCCTGCCGCCACTGAAAGAGTTCTTCGCGATCTGCGACTACTTCGGTATCACGCCCCAGCAGTTCTTCGACACCGACTCCCAGGAGCCTGCCCTGATCCAGAAGGTGGTCCAAGGCCTGCATCAGCTGGACCCCCAGGACATCCACATGATCCTGGACATCATCGACCGGATGGCGAAATGATCCGCTCGTCCCTATGATAACCGCACCACGCTCATTTTTCAACCCCTTTCTAGGCATCCGCGCCCAAGAGTGCGTTTTTCATGACAGTTCCCGCTGCATCGCCGGGCGGGTCAGTGAAGCGCCCCTACCAGGCTGTGATACCTAAAACTTTGTAGGGCGAAGGCATGCCTTCGCCGCCGCTGATCGCAAGCGATCAGCGGAAATAGCCCCGTATTTTTTCTGTATGCCCTTGCTTTACAAGGGCACCGGCGTGGGCATGCCCACGCCCTACATATGGATGCATAAAAATCTGGATGATACAACATACTACGGTCAGCGTGTCAAAGGACCATGTCATCGCGAGGAGGGCGTAGCCCGACGCACCCCAGGGTGGCCTCTCTTGCCCTTCGGGCAATTCACCTTCTGACAATCTGACAACTTTTTAGGGTGGTTTTTGACACCATTTCTCTCTAACTAGGGGATCCCCACGACCATAAGCCCGCAGGCTATGCGTAGCATGACCGACGAAGCCGGCTCTTAGCGCGTAGCTGTCGGGGACTGGTCTCGGAATGACGCCACTTTTTTGACAGTCTGAAGATCCCACCGGCTTTCGCCGGTGGGATCTTGTCATTTTTTCTCCGCATTCAGTTCATCCACCACGATGTCCTTATAAGGATTGGCGATCACGGTGCGGTACGTGTGGTAGATCACCATCCCCGGCTTGCCGGAGGGGATCCTCTTCACCTGCTTGACAGGCGTCACGTCCACCGGGACGTTCTGGCCGCCGGTGCTTTCGGAGTAGTAGGCCGCCAGCTGGGCTGCCTGGGTCACGGTATCGTCGGGAGGCTGGGTGCCGCCACAGGAGATGATCACATGGGAGCCATGGACCTTGGAGGCATGGAGCCAGATGTCGTCCTTCCGGGCGAGCTTGAAGGTCAGCTCGTCGTTCTGCCGGTTGTTCCGACCCACATAGATGGGATAGCCGTCGGTGGACTGGAACCGCATGGGAGGGAGCTTGCTCTGCTTCACCCGACGCTTGCCGGTGTCGGCTTTGACATAGCCCCCCGCCTGCAGCTCCTGACGGATCTCCTCCAGCTCCTGCTCGGAGCCCGCCCGGTCCAGCTCCTCCAGCACGCTTTTCAGGTACTCCAGCTCCTCCCGACCGATCTGCAGCTGCTTCGTCAGCTCCTTCTCGGCGGTCTTCATCCGAGCGTAGTCCTTATAGAATTTGGCAGCGTTCTGCTGGGGGGACAGGGTCTCAGAGATCGGGATGTCGATGAGCTTCATGTCCTCGTCGTAGAGATCCTCCGCCTGCAATACCTTCTGGCCCTTGGAGATCCTGTGCAGATTGGCGGAAATGATGTCCCCCAGCTGGCGCAGCCGCTCCCGGTCGTAGGTGGCGGTCAGCTCCTTCTCCTGGATGGCGATCTTCCGCTTCAGCCGCTGGCACAGGTTGGAGACCGTCTTTCGCACCGTCTGGCTCTTCTGGCGCATGGCGTCCTTCCGGTCCCGGAGGGAATAGAAGCTGTCCAGAAGCCCGGAGAACCGCTCCGCTCTTTGGCACTGGCCATACTGCCGGATCGGGCAGAAGGCGAACTGCTTGGGGGTGCCGTCGGCGGCAGCGTAGTAGTAGGGTGCCGGATGGGTCAGATGCTCATGGAAGAACAGCCACAGCTTCTGGGCCACCGCCGGGATATCCGCCCCCTCGATCCGGGCGTCAGTGTCCCCCATGGCGAACAGCGCCGCCTCCCGGCACACCAGTGGGGACAAGCCCCCCAGCATATCCATCAGCCGATCCGACAGGATGTCCGCCCCAGGTCTACATAACAAGTCGACATAAAACAAAGGACCCTCGCCCACGCAGGGGGCGGGAGGAGTAGGCACAGCCTTTTCGGACTCCCCCCTGGCCTTCGGCCATCCCCCCTCATGAATGAGGGGGGCGAGAGGGTGGGCCTTTCGCACCGGCTCCGGGTCCTGATAATGGAGCCCCGGCAGGGCAGGGCGCTTGGAAGTCTCGTCCAGCCCGACCCGGCGCAGGCAGTCCAATATCCTGCCATCCGGCCCCAGGAGGTAGACGTTGCAGGTCCTGCCCATCAGCTCCGCCACCAGGCGTTTTTGCACCGGGTCCCCCAGCTCGTCGATGCAGTCGAAGACGAAGCTGGCACACCGCTCCATCTCCGGCTGCTCCACCGCCACCAGCCGGGCACCGGACAGGTGCTTTCTCAGGAACATACAGAACATGGGCGGCTCCGGGGGATTCTCCGGGGACGCGGTGGTCAGATGCAGCCGAGGCGCCGCCGGGTCCGCCGCGATCAGCAGCTTGGCCCGGGTCTCCCGGCCCTTCAAATGGAGGATCACGGTGCCGCGGCTGGGCTGATGGATCTTCTCCACCCGCGCCTCCCCCAGCGCCCGGATCTCATCCAGTACGAACGATAGATAAAAAGCATCGAATGCCATTTTGGTCCTCCAACGTCATTAGTAAGGCTCGCTTGTTGATGAAAAAGTAATTTATCGTTTAGCATTGCGACGAGATGCGGCGGCCGATGGCCGCCGAGCGCCCCGCAGGGGCGCAATGCCTTCCCCCGGGGGGAAGGTGGCCGAGCGCAGCGAGGTCGGAAGAGGAATGCGGGCAGTAACATAAAAGTCCAG
>JAFTKE010000041.1 GCA_017456045.1 Oscillospiraceae bacterium | reverse complement strand
TGTATGCTCTCCAAGATGATGCTCTCCGGTGCCAACGTGGTGCTGCTGGACCAGCCCACTAACCATCTGGACATGGAGTCCATCCAGGCGGTGAACAAGGGTCTGGAGGCTTTCAACGGCGTGGTACTGCTGGCTTCCCACGACCATGAGATGCTGACCTCTACCTGTAACCGCGTGATCGCGTTCCAGCCCGACGGTACGATCATCGACCGGTATGGCACTTATGACGATTACCTGGCATGGATGGCGGAGAACAAGAAGCAGTAATTAGGATGCTCGTCATTGCGAATTTTTGATCGTGTTGGGTTCTCTAAGGAGATCGCCACGTCGCTTCGCTCCTCGCGATGACATGGTTTTTTAGGAGTATACGATATTATGGAAAAGATCTTAGATATCATCACTGCGAAGATGCAGCAGGCTTTCGTGGATGCGGGGTATGAGGCATCTTTTGGGCGGGTGACGGTGTCCAACCGGCCTGACCTTTGTGAGTATCAGTGCAACGGCGCGCTGGCGGCTGCCAAGCAGTACAAGTGCGCCCCCATCGCCATCGCCAATAGCGTGGTGGAGAAGCTGGACGCCAATGATTACGATATGGTGGAGGCAGTGATGCCCGGATTCATCAATTTGAAGCTGTCCGGGGCCTTCCTCCAGAAATATCTGGAGGAGATGCGGACGGCGGAAGACTTCGGCATCAGCAAGCTTGGGGCTGGTAAGACCATCGTGGTGGACTATGGCGGCCCTAATGTGGCCAAGCCTCTGCACATCGGGCATCTGCGTTCCGCGATCATCGGTGAGAGCCTGAAGCGGCTGTACAAGTTCTTTGGTTACCACACGATCGGCGATATCCACCTGGGTGACTGGGGTTTGCAGATGGGTCTGATCATCGCAGAGCTTCGGGAGCGGCAGCCGGATCTTTGCTACTTCGATCCGGACTACACGGGGGAGTACCCGGCGGAGCCCCCCTTCACGATCTCGGAGCTGGAGCAGATCTATCCTGCCGCTTCCGCTAAGAAGAAGGAGGACCCGGAATTTGCCGACAAGGCCCATACCGCCACCTTCGAGCTGCAGTCTGGGCGTCCCGGCTATCGGGCGATCTGGCAGCATATCATGAAGCTGTCTGTGGCGGACATGACCAAGATCTATGATGATCTGGATGTCCACTTTGAGAGTTGGCTGGGTGAGAGCGACGCGGATCCCTATATCCCTGCCATGCTGGAGGACATCAAGGCCAAGGGCCTGGCTGTCCTGAGCGAGGGCGCACTGGTGATGCCCGTCGCCGAGGAGTCCGACAAGAAGGAGGTCCCGCCCTGTATCCTGGTGAAGTCCGATGGCTCCGCCATCTACGCCACCACGGATCTGGCCACCATGGTCCAGCGGATGCAGGACTGGGGTCCTGACAAGATCCTGTACCTGACGGACAAGCGTCAGGCGTTGCATTTCGAACAGGTGTTCCGGGCTGCCCGGAAGAGCGGGATCGTCAAGCCCGAAACGGAGCTGGAGCATATCGGCTTCGGCACCATGAATGGCAAGGATGGCAAGCCCTTCAAGACTCGTGAGGGCGGTGTCATGCGGCTGGAAAACCTGATCGCGGATATGACTGATTTCGTCCGGGCCAAGGTGGTGGAGAACCAGATCGTGGCGGAGGCGGAGGTGGAGCAGACCACCAAGAAGATCGCCATGGCTGCCCTGAAATATGGCGACCTGAGCAACCAGCCCACCAAGGACTATATCTTCGATATGGACCGGTTCGCTGCCTTCGAGGGCAATACCGGACCCTACATCCTGTACACCATCGTGCGGATCAAGTCGATCCTGGCTCGGTATGGCGCGTGGGAGCATCTGCAGATCCAGATCCCTTCCAACAGCTATGCCAAGGATCTGCAGCTGGCGATCACCAAGTTCGGTCCCAGTCTGGAGTCGGCGCTGAGCAATTCCGCGCCCAATCTGATCTGTGCGTATATCTACGAGCTGGCCGGTGCTGCCAACAAGTTCTACCATGAGACGCCGATCCTCAAGGAAGAGGACCAGGAGAAGAAGGCAGGCTACATCGCGCTGATGGGCCTGACCAAGCGGATCCTGGAGCAGTGTACGGCGCTGCTGGGCTTTGAGGCACCTGAGAAGATGTGAGTATGGATCAAGCGCGCTGCGGTCTTCGCAGCGCGCTCATTCTTGATAAGAGGTCATAGGACCTAACTTGATCACTTCGCCAAAATCGGCCCCGAATTTGGTGAAGAGCGGATAGTCAAAAGTGAAAAAGTAAAATCGACAAACCTCTGTAGAGATTTGTCGATTTTGGTAAACACACTACGATAGAGATGCTTTTCTTCGGGATCCGAACCCTCACATCTAATAGTCTAGATCATCCCTGGAAGGGGATACCATTTCTTTTCTCTCTTCTCCCTTATCTTTTCTTTGAAACGACAGCTTGCAGAGAAGAGAGAATAATGAAAAGGGGATAGAACAAAAAACGACAACTTTCTTTCGAAAGCTGTCGTTTCTTTTGGTGGGCGAGGCGGGACTTGAACCCGCACGTCCGCAGTGAACACTAGAACCTGAATCTAGCGAGTCTACCAATTCCACCACTCGCCCATATTTGCCTGTCTTGCGACAGCTTCCATATACTATCACAGGCGGGGCGATTTGTCAAGAGGGAAGTTTATTTTTTTATCGGATCTTCAGGACGACAGCTTGATAGGCGTCAAGGGTGCCCGGGAAGGGGTCTTCGGTCAGCTCATCCTGGAGACCGGCGTATCGGGGCAGGGGGAGTGGGGTGGGATGGCTGTGGAAGAGGACAGTGTGGGTGGGCCAGTGGAGGCTGATCAGGCCGGTCTCGTCGTCGGCGATCACTTCCTGCGGCGGGTCTTGCGTCAGGAAGGGGAGGGCTTTACGAAGCCTGATCAGGCGGCGGTAATACTGGAGCAGATCCTTATCCTGCTTCTCCTGGTCCCACAGCATCCCGCGGCGGCAGTCCGGATCACGTCCGCCGGTGAGGCCCACTTCGTCGCCGTAATAGATAAAGGGCATACCGGGGAGCAGGAGCTGCAGGGCTGCCATCAGTTTCAGCTTTCGTTTGTCGCCACCGCAGCGGTGGAGCGCTCTGGGAGTGTCGTGGCTGCCCAGAAGGTTCCACAGCAGACTGTGGCAGGCATGGTTCAGATTGCCCCGGAGGAAGCCCAGCTCGTTCAAAAAACCGGAGGCGGGGAGCGTGCCTTCCGCGACCAAGTCCATGGCGGCGTTCAGGAAGGGGTAGTTCATGACGCTGTCCCATGTGTCGCCCTGGAGGAAGTCGGCGGCATAATGCCAGACCTCGCCCACGATCAGGGCTTCTGGGAACTCTGCTTTGACAGCAGTACGGAATTTGCGCCAGAAGTAATGGGAGACTTCGTCGCCCACGTCCAGTCGCCAACCGTCGATCTTGGCGGTGCGGAGCCAGTAGAGGGCCACATCGATGAAGTAGCGGGCGGTCTCCTGGTTCTCCAAGTTGACCTTGGGCATACCGCCGAAGTAGCTGAAGCATTTATAATTGGGCTTTTTCAGCGGGATGCGGGGACGTTTCGGCTTGCCGTCGGTATAGTACCAATCCCGATATGGGGTATCCTCCCAGTTATCCTCCAGATCCTTGAAGGCGAAGAATTCCGGAGCGGTATGGTTGAACACCCCATCCAATATCACCCGCAGGCCCAGGGCGTGGGCTTTTTCCACCAGGTCGATCAGGTCCTCCGTCGTGCCGAAGCTGGGATCGATGGTGTAGTAGTCGATGGTGTCGTATTTATGGGTGGAGTTGGAGCGGAAGATCGGGGTCATGTACAGGATGTCCACGCCCAGGTCCACCAGGTGGTCCAGGTGAGCGGTGATGCCCTTCAGGTCGCCTTTCAGATCCGTGTCATGCCGGATGGGTGCTTTGTACCACAGCTTGGGGTCCACATTTTGGCTGGTGGCGAAGCGGGAGGGGAAGACCTGATAGACTATTTTGTTCTTCGCCCACTGGGGGACGATGAAACGCTCCACTTCCCGCAGGTTTTGGGGAAGATCGTACATCCGGTCGATATCCTGGGGGGCTTCCGGGAGGAAGCGGCAGTTGCTGTAATATTGAACGTTCCCGGCTTTGTCGGTGAGCTGGAAGAAGTAACGCAGGCAGACCACGTCGATGGTCAGCTCCGCTTCGTAATAGTCGTGACAGTCGTCCTGGGCCACCCGGTGCATCTGGGTGACGGTGCGGGTGTCGACGAAGCGCACCGGGAGATATTTATCCTGGGCGTGCAGCTTCACGTCGATCAGGTCGTCCCGACCGGTCTGGAGACGGAAGAGGAAACGGCCCGGTTCGATGCAGTAGCAATACCGGCTGTCGGGCATATGGGCGATGGCTCCACGATCCATAAGAGGGCTCCTTTTCGTGTGGTTCTAAGATCTGACCGCTGGACCAGCGGGGGTCTCATTATCGATCAAAAGGCAAAGGCGGGAATGGGGGGATCTGCTTTCGTTGGTCTCATGGGTGAACACGAGACACCAGGAAAACGTGTCATCGAAAACATACAGGTCATCCGGCAGGATCGGGTCAGCGAGTTGAAGACCTTGCTCCTCCAGTTCGTATGTATCGAACCATTCCTGGGCGATACAGCGTGACAGCTCTTTGGGATCGGCGGCGGCTACGAACTCGATCTGACTATCCAGCTTGCAGAAATATTTGACGCGACATGGGGGCGCTTCCGTGAGGAAGGTCACCTCGCCGGGCTTATCATCTAGAAGATCCATTGCGTGGGAAAAGGGGATCACTTTCGCGTTGGGATCCATCTTGTCCCACATGAACATCGTTTCGTAGTATGCTTCATCGAATGGCTCGCACAGACCTGAGATCCAGTCTTCGTGAGTGGCAGTGAACGAAGAGTAGGGGAGCAGGAATTTGTCGGTGAAGATCCTGCGGAGGTGTCGATGGTCTGGAAGTAGGCGATAGTCCATACATAGTCCTCCTTCTGATCTTGCTATTTTATCACAATTAGAAAAGGACCGCAACCTTGAAAGACGTATCGTGAAAAGAGAAGAGAAAAAAGAAACGACAACTTTCTTTCGAAAGCTGTCGTTTTTTGGCGGAGAGAGTGGGATTCGAACCCACGGTGGGTCGCCCCATCACCAGTTTTCAAGACTGGCTCCTTAAACCGCTCGGACATCTCTCCATGCCTGAAACTATATCATTTCGGGCGGGAAAAGTCAATATCCAAAGCGGTGGAGCGATCAGCCGTTCAGGCGGGTGTAGTTGTCGTATGCCAGCTCCTGGAGCATCTTATACAGGCCCTGGATGTTGTACTTTTTGGGGAATTCGAACTTCTTGCTGGCATAGCCCACCGAGTGGGACTTCATGTACGGGGTGGTGATGTAGCTGATGGTCAGCTCGCTGTCGTCCAGGCCGAAGCCGGCGGTCTCGGCGGTGACATGGTAGATGGAGCTGAGGTAGATGGAGTCCACCCGCATCTTCTGTCCGGTGGTGCCTTGCTTGTCAAAGGACAGGATCCGTCGGTCTGTGATCACCAGAGCGTCACGGATCAGCTTGAAGCCGGTCTGGATGCTCTCGCCGTCCATCAGATAGCCTTTGTACTCTTGGGTGAGGGATTCTACGGAAACCTCGCTCATATTCCCCAGGAGACCCTGGAGGAGGCCGCCTCCTACTTTGAATGCCATGGTTATATCCTTCTTTCTTTGTTGATCTTGAGGGGATGCTGTGACGATATGAATATACCACGGCGCGGGACTGTTCGCAATGGTCGATCTTTAGAAGGAGGGGAAGAGTCTGGAGATCGTGACAGTTGGGGCGTTATTTACTGTAGGTGAATACGAAGTCCTTGGAGGAATAGAGGTTGGGAGTGTAATGCACTTCCAGCTCGGACCAGTCCGCAGGGACTTCGAAGGCGATGACACCGTTCATCTTCTTTCCTGCGTCGATCGTTCCGTCCAGCTGATCCTTATCAGCGGCCATCAAACCGGTGAGACTGTAGTCCGTGGCATAGCTGTCGACGTAGCCCTTGAAGCTCATCATGGAACTGACGACCAGTTCTTCATCAGTCTCATTTTCGATCGTGAACTCACAGATGACGAAGATATTGCCTTCCTCGGGAGTGAAATATTCGCTACCGGTGCTTTCGGTGACGGCGTTCAGGGTGACGTAAACGTCATCCATCACCACACGTTCTCCAACCCCGAAAACCTTATCAGAAGGGGCGGTGGTAGTCTCCTGAGTCTCGGTGTCGGGGGCGGGCTTGGGACCGGAGTCCAACTCGCAGCCGACCATCATGGAGCCGATCAGGAGCATGATGAGCGCAAGGGAACAGAAACGGGTGGACAGGGGCTTTCGCGGGGAGCGGTCAGTGTGTGCTTTCATTTAATTTACCTCTTTCTTTAGTCATTGGGGATCAAACGTCCCCTATAATGATTATGTGTCGAAAAGAGAAAAGGTGACATTATTTGGGCAATTTTTTGATTTTTTAGATGTGCTGCTGCCCTTGGACCACTCATCCGGCGCTGCGTGGCACCTTCATCCCCAGGGACGATGCTTTCGATCTGAGTGACACCTTGTTTGTTGGGCAGTTCGTATACGCCTTGTAGGGGAGGGTCATCATTAGCAGATGTATGATCTCCACCGGAGATCATTAAGATCATGATCCGCTGCACGCCGCATCCCGGTGATCATGTGTAACATGATCACGCGCCGAAGACGCAAAAATGAGGCGTTTTTGGCTATTATCCCAACGTAAACGATCATCGGCGGGCGGGTCAGTGACCCGCCCCTACAATGGCGTTGTTGTTAGTTCCCAGCGAACTGGGATCTGACTATGAAATAAAAAAGGAGGCATCCTTCCGCCAATATGGGCAGAGGGATGCCTCGATCATTCAAATAAGAAAAAGCCACCGAAAAACGATGTTTTTCGGTGGCTTTGCAGTGGCGGAGTGAGAGGGATTTGAACCCTCGCGCGCT
>JAFTKE010000040.1 GCA_017456045.1 Oscillospiraceae bacterium | reverse complement strand
ATTAGCCTCCTTTTAATGTTTCTTGTGCTTGTTGTAGTAAGCCTGGATCTCACTGTCGGTGGCGTCAGGCATCATCTGCCGGAACACCGCCATCTCCGCAGCGGGTACCGAGATCGAACCGCCCCCCTGAGGGGCCACAGTCCTGGTCATGTGATCCTTGCCGCGGACGTTGTTCATGCCCTGCTGCTTGGCAGCCTCCAGCTTCGCCTTTTCCAGCCGCTCATAGTTCAGCAGGAAATGGGCATCCTTGATGGAATATCCCCTGCGGGTCATCTCGTACAGCTGAGGCCAATAGGTAGCCTTGGTCAGATCCTCCAGGGAGCTGATCGAAGCATCCAGCTTGTAGATCTCGGCGATCTCAGCGTCGATCCTGGCTCTGGCCGCTGCGGTGTTCTGCTCCTGCTGCCGTGCGGCATCCTGGTGGATCAAAGCCTGCGCCTGCTTCACGATCGGATGGTTCCCGATCGCGGTAGCCAGCCCCTCCGGGGTCAGCTTCCCAGCCTTCAGCTCCCGCTGCAGCTTGGCATCGCTGAACTGCTGGTTCCAGGTGTCGAACTGATCCATATTGGTGATCGGCTCGCCGGTGATGGTGTTCTTCAGCCCAGCCTTGGCGAAGAATTCCTTCATCTGGGCCGCGTGCTGCTCCTCCATCTGCTGCCTGGCCGCCTGGACGGCCTGGTCGATCTGGGCCTGATGTCGGGCCTGCTCCTGCTGGCGCCGACGCGCAGCGTTCTGTCTGCGCTGCTCCGTTGTTTGAGGGGCCTTCCCCGGCTCGATGTCCTCTCCCGCGTCACTTTCCGGATCTTCCGGACCTGCATCATCCGCAGTGGGTTCGGTGGCGACACCCTGGCCGTTGTCATCTCCCCCCTCAGGGGCGGCGACCTCCTGATCGTTTTCGCCTGAGGTCTGGGCCTGTTCCGGATCCGATGCAGGGGCGGCGACCTCCTGCCCTTGTGCGCCTTGCTCCAATCCAAAGGCCTCATAGACCTGTGCTTCCGTAAAATCTGCCATCATGGCTCCTTATGCGGCCCTTCGACCGCTGGATGTTTCCGCTATCCCTGCGTAATAATGGGTCTCACTTCTTCCCGCCCCTCAGATCCTTGCCGGTCTTGACGGTGCCCTTCTTGGGATCGGTGTGCTGGCTGGGTGCCTTCACGATCTGGGTACCGCCGTTCTTGATCTTGCCGGTATAGCCGCTCTTCTGGCTCATGATCTCAACTCCTTTCCGTGTTCGTCTATGTCATCCGCTTAGGCGCGGTCGGCATCGGTGCAGCACCGCCGGTCTGGGCCTGGGCCATCTGCATCATCTGCATCTGCTGCATCTGGGCCCGCTCCTGCTCCAGCCGGTCCTCCAGATACTTCTTGGTGGTGGCCGCCCCGGGATAGTGCAGGTCCTCCATCTTCCCCCAGAACAAGATCAGCGTCTCCGTCCTGGCGGGATCTCCGAAGGCTCCCGTCTGCAGGTTCATCCGGGTCTCCTGCCACATGGCCTCCCGGTTGCTGGCCAGCGGCGCGGAGGTATCGCAGGAAAACAGGAACTGATCGTTCCAGTACCACTGCCCATCCGCGTCCTGTTCCAGGAAGTCGTACCGGTTGAACTCCTGATACTGGGTGTCCCCGTTCTGATCCTTATAGCTGATCGGCCTGGGCTCATCGGAGTAGGCCAGCCAGAACTTGAACATCAGCTCGAACAGCTGGGCATACGCCGCGTCCTTCATCACCCGCTTGCTCTCCAGCCGTCCCGCCGCCTGGGCCGCCGAATACTCCTTGGCCACACCGGAGGTAGCAGTGGGATCCCTTCGTCCCTGGAAGGAGTCGGTGATACCCAGGATCTGTCGGGCCTCCTCGTACACCTGAGCCAGATACGCCAGCTCATATTGCAGGTCGCCGCTGAACTGGTACACATCGATCAGGTTCTTCTCCGCTGCGTTGCCGGGATACCACTTCTCTCCATCCTCCGGATCGATCCGGAAATCCGCCCGGTCCGGCAGCGTGACCCGGGTACCGGCCTTGACCAGGCGGTCGATGATCTTCTGCTCCAGGCGATTGATCGTGTTCTGCTGATCCTCGATCGCGTCCACGTCGGAGCTGCCCAGCAGCTGTCCATACCGGGACACACTGCGCTGCAGCACGATCGGATACACGTCCGGTTTGTAAAAGGGGATCATGGTGGGTCTCAGCACCGGCATCCCATCCTTCCCGATCCCAGCAGTAGCGCCGGGGATCTTCACCCCGCTGTCGGTCCGCACCGGGATCATCACCTGTTCCTGCTCCTGGGCCTGGTCCCGGAAGTCCTCGCAGCCGCACCAGGGACAAGGCCCGCCGTCATACTCCACCTCCGGCTGGGCATCCAGCTCCACCCCAGGCAGCAGCTGCTCCTGCCCAGACCCCAGCATCACCTGGTCCGCCAGCATCTGAGCCATCCGCCGCCCGGCGATCATCTGTTCCATATCAGGCCCACCCGCCACCATAGCGGGCTCCTGAGGCACGTCGTTATAGATCACCTGCCCCGGCAAGGGTCGCACCCGGCCACAGTGGCTGCATACCGGCTGCCGCCGCGCCTGGTAATCCTCCAGATCCTCCAGCTCCACGTCATTGACCCATACATACTTGTCCACGCCGCACTCGCCCTTCTGATAGCCCACATACATGGTCACCGCATCCTGGGCCGTGTGCTCCTCACCGGTGCCCCGGATCTGAGGCTCCGATTCCGCCTCATCGCTCACGGACTTGCCGTACTGCCGCCGTACCGCCTCCTTGGTGGTGGGCACCTTCACGATGATCCAGTCCATGTCGTCGATCGAGGTGTAGATCCCCGGCTGAGGTGCCAACTGTTTGGGATGGATCACGCTGACATCCGCCTCGCCCACCGTGGTCTGGGTCCGCTTGGTGTTGTCCCACTCCACCATGAAGGCCACGCCCCCCTGGATCGGCACAGTCCGCTCCGCCATGTCGTTCATGATCTCGAAGGGCTGCCGGTCCAGCTCGTTGCGGATGAAATGCTCGATCAGCTCCGCCAGATGCTCGTCCTTCTTCCGCCGTGGTGTCACCTTAGGCTGTGGGATCGTGGAGCTGATCTGGCTCTCGATGTTCTCGAAAATGATGTTGCGCACATGGCTGGTCCGCTTCCGGCTGCCGTCCCGCTTGGAATCCCCCGGCACCAGGGGCTTCAATTCGTCATCCCCGTCGAACAGAGCTTCCCGCCGGTCCATCTTCTCCCGCTCCCCGGCCCAGTATTGGTCGCTGTCCTGCAACCTCTGCTGCCATATCTCCAGCTTCCCAGAGACTGCCCTGGGCTTCTGCGCCACAGCGGCAGATCTGCGCCGCCGTCGCTTACTTCCTTTGCTCATCCCTATCCTCCTTGGATCTTAGTCACCGCTCCGGCGGTCCCCACATCCGGACCATGATCTCCCGGTCCTTGGGCGATGCCTTCCGGTAATCCTCCCATTGATCCTGGGTCCATTTCCGTAGCCCGCTATCCGGGTCTTTCGCCACCATGGACTGCTGGGGCCGCACATAGTAGGCGATCGCCAGGGCCATGATGCAGTCATCGTGAGCCCCTTCCTCCGCCTCTGCCCGCAGCTTCTCATTGCGCACGAAGGTCAGCATCTCCAGTAGCGTGTCCTCGTCATTGATCAAAGCGATGTTGTCCCGCATCATCCGGATCAGCTCCGAGATGATCACCGGCCTCGTCACCCGGTCCGTCCGGAAGCCGAAGGCGTGCCGGATCTTCCCGTCGAAATCGTCCTCCACTTCCCGGACATACAGCTGCCGGTACCCCATCAGGTCCAGCATCTTCACCGGGTACGTGGAGTAGTTGGCCTCCAGGGCCAGCAGTGCATCGTTGTAGTATTTACCCAGGCAGTACATCTGCTTGGCGTAGGTGTCCTCGTCGTACTGGTGCCGCAGCACCGCCACCTGTACCCCGGTGATGTTGTCCAGCACCTGGCCCACGAACCAGTCGCTGCCATCCCCGGCGGTGTCTCCACCCACCACATAGGGCCGCCCGGCTCCCGGTTCCCGATAGATCTTGATCGGACCCTGATGGTCTTCCACCCAACAGATGTCGCTGATGTGGATCCCGTCGAAATCCTCCTTGTACTGGAAAAACCCCCGCTTGACCCAGCCCCTGCGCTGGACCACCTCCAGCCGCTGGGCCACAGCCTTTGCGTTGAATACCGTCTTACCGGTCACGCCCCACTGTCCCAGGCAGTAGACCATGTAGTAATACTCATCCCGCTCCTTGAAGGCCTCCAGGGTCTCGATCGCCTCCTTGGTCAGGAATCGGTTGTCTTTATACGTGCTCTCATGCACCGTTGCCCTGGAATCCGGGATATCGAAGAACCGCTTCTTCAGCCAGTGGGTGATGCTGATCGGGTTGAAGGTGATGATCATCTGCAAGTAGTAGGGGAAGTCGGTACGCAGTCGGATATCCAGCTGGTTAAAGTCTTTCTCCTCCAGCTCCGATACCTCCTCGATCCAAATCCCCGTGATGTCGTAGATGGATTTCAGCTTCTCCACGTCATCCAGGCCAGCGAACAGGATCTTACTCCCATTGGCGAAGGTGATCGCCATATCGCTCTTGTTGATCTTGTACCCGCTGTCCGGGTAAAACTCCGCCGCCTGCCCACATAGCTGAGCGAAGCAGCTCTCCCGGATGGTCTTGGCCACCTTCCGGCACACCAGCCATCGATGCCCAGGCTCACTGGTGGTCCGCTCCAGCACCTTCCGCCCGGCGAAGATCGACTTTCCCGATCCGCCGCCGCCCTTCATCACCAAAAACCGATGCTCGTCAAAAAACAGCGGCAGAAACTTTTCGTTGTTGGACTCCTTCAGCGCCTGCCACCACAGGGCGACGCTTACCAGATCATCCCTCTGCCTCTTCCTCATCAGCACCACCGCCGAACTCCCGGGCGATCTGCTCTAAGAGGTCCCGCTTTTCTGCCATGCTCATGGCCCCAGCGGATACCGCCCTGCTGGCCCGCTCCCCCAGCTCCACTTGCCGCTTCTCTGCATAGCCGTGGTTGTTCTGCAGGTCAAAGATGATCCCCTTCACATCCTTCCGGGTCAACAGCTGCTGCTCCAGGTATGCGCGCATCCGCCCCCGCGCACGCGTTGTCGTGTCGGAAAACTCAGGATGAAGATCATGGTCGCACCAATCCGCCCAGGTACTGCGGTGGATGTCCAAATACTCGCAGAGCCCGCCCACCGTCGGCGGGATGAGGAACTCCCGGTACGTCAGCTCCTCCCCGAGACTGTTCACGATCGCCACCGTCTCATAGATCT
>JAFTKE010000039.1 GCA_017456045.1 Oscillospiraceae bacterium | reverse complement strand
GCAGCGGATTTATCATTAGTCGTTGGTGTAGTTATCGAAATAACCCTGGATATATACAATGGGAGTGCCCTTATCGCCGGAGCCGGAGGTCAGGTCGCACAGGGAGCCGATCAGGTCCGTCAGGCGGCGGGGAGTGGTGCCCTGGGAGGCCATGTTGCCCACCAGGTCGCTGCCCTTTTCACGGATGGCGTTCTCGATGGCGGCCTTCAGATCGGCACCGGAGAGGTTGGCGAAGTCGTTGTCAGCCAGGTACTTCAGCTTCAGCTCGTTGGGAGTACCCTCCAGGCCTGCAGTGTAAGCAGGAGAAACTACGGGGTCAGCCAGCTCCCAGATCTTGCCGGCGGGATCCTTGAAGGCACCGTCGCCATAGACCATGACTTCGATATGCTTGCCGGTCTTCTCCAGGAAGCTCTTCTGGATGTCCATGACCAGGCCGTTGCAGGCACGGGGGAACAGCTTGACCTTATCCTCGGTGGACTTGTTGGAGCCCAGCAGGCCGTAGGTCTCGTTGTAGCCGCTGCCGTTCACAGGAGCGGTCAGGATATCGTCCATGCCGCAGACCTTCTCGGCACCGGCGGCCAGCAGCAGACGCTTGGTACGGGCGCGGGTGTGGATGTCGCAGTTCAGGACGTTCTTGGTGTAGGGCAGGATGGAGCGGGGGTCGTTGGCGAAGATGATCTCGCACTCGGCACCCTCCTCCCGGATCAGATCACCGTAGTACTGGACATAGTCCACGCCGGTGAAGGGGTGGGGGTTGCTACCGAACAGCTCCCGGTACTTCTCCAGGGACAGCACGTCGGAGTAGGGGTTGACCTTGGCGGCATCCAGCTGATCGAAGCTCACCAGCTCGTTGCCCACCTCGTCGGAGGGGTAGCTGAGCATCAGCACGATCTTCTTAGCGCCCCGGGCCATGCCACGCAGGCAGATCGCGAAACGGTTCCGGGACAGGATCGGGAAGATGACACCGATCGTCTCGCCGCCCAGCTTATTCTTCACATCCTCGGCAATGGCGGAAACAGAGGCGTAGTTGCCCTGGGCACGGGCCACGATGGACTCGGTCATTGCGACGACATCCCGGTCGCACAGCTGGATGTTCTCGCTTTCAGCGGCTTCCAGCACGCTATCCACTACGATCTTAGCAAGATCGTCACCCTCGCGGATGATCGGGCAACGGATGCCCCGGGAGGTGGTTCCGATTTTTCTTTCCATGTATAGACCTCATTTCTCCGGCCAGCGCGGGAAGCGCAGTCGGAAAGGATATCTCCGTGGAGATTCGATGGTGGCTTTGGGAAAGCCCAAATTTTCACCTATACTATTATGGCGAAGATCGGGCCAAAAATCAAGAGGGGATCATTACTAAATCGAAAAAAAGTGGGAGAGGATCATTGGGAGATGTGAACAAAAGACCGCCAGGGACGGATGATGCGCCCTGGCGGGGGATGGAGCGGTAAATTATCGTTTAGCGGCGCAGCCGCATCCCTTCCCCCGGGGGGAAGGTGCCCCAGTGCGCACACTGGGGCAGAAGGGGAATGCGGGAGATAACGTGATGGTTTAGGAGCGGTATAGACTTGGAATATCGTTTAGCGCTTCAGTATGTCTGACAGGCCTTCTAAACTTTTAGATCGTCGCCCGCATTCCCCTTCCGACCTCGCTTTGCTCGGCCACCTTCCCCCCGGGGGAAGGTATATGCGCCCCTGCGGGGCGCTCGGCGGCCCTCGGCCGCCGCATCTCATCGCAATGCTAAACGTTAATTTTACACTCCCCTTTTGACGCACTAAGGACCTGTCCCATCCGGGACAGGTCCTCGTATCATGCATCGTTCAGATCACACGCCGGAGTAAGCAGCGAATCCGGCATCCACAGGCAGCACCACACCGGTGATGGCGGAAGCGGACTTATCGTCGCACTGGAACAGGTTAGCACCGATCAACTCGTCTGCATCCACGAAACGGCCGGTGGGCGTGCCGTTCAGGATCTTGGCAGAACGAGCGGTGGGGGTGCCGTCCTCATTGAACAGCAGAGCCTTGTTCTGGGCAGACACCAGGAAGCCGGGAGCGATCGCGTTGCAGCGGATGCCGGTACCGGCGAAGTGGGTGGCCAGCCACTGGGTGAAGTTGGAGATACCAGCCTTGGCTGCGGAGTAGGCGGGGATCTTGGTCAGCGGGGTGTAGGCGTTCATGGAAGAGATGTTCAGGATAACGCCCTTCTGCTTGGCCACCATATCCTTGGCGAAGGCCTGGGTGGGCAGCAGCGTGCCCTGGAAGTTCAGCTTGAACACGAAGTCCACACCATTGGGCTCCAGGTCGAAGAAGGACTTGCCGCCCTCTTTGGCCTCGTGCTGATACTCATTGTCGGTGGTGGCGCGGGGGTTGTTGCCGCCGGCACCGTTGATCAGGATGTCGCAGGGACCCAGATCCGCCAGGACAGCCTGGTGGACAGCTTCCAGCGCCTCGGGATCCAGGACGTTGGCCTTATAGCCCTCGCACACATAGCCCTCAGCCTTCAGCTCGTCAGCCAGCTTCTTCACTGCGTCCTCGTTCAGGTCCAGAGCTGCCACCTTCGCGCCGCTCTTGGCGAACGCAGCCGCCATGGCACCGCAGATCAGGCCGCCGGCACCGGTGACCACTACCACTTTACCGCTATAATCGATATTCAGGGGAAGATCATTCATGACACGTTACCTCCAAAACTAGATGATATTTCTGTCATCGCGAGGAGGCGAAGCCGACGTGGCGATCTCCTCCCGCAGATGACTTGTTTACTTTCCCGCCAGCCTGTCCAGCATGTCCCAAACGCCCAGCATATACATGATGCCCAAGGCACGGTCGTACAAACCATAGCCGGGACGGACGTTGCCGGGGCCCTCGTCCCACAGGTGACGGCCGTGATCGGGACGGATGTAGCCCTCGAAGCCGCAGTCGTGGTAGGCCTTCAGGATCTCCAGGATGCCGGTGTCGCCGTCGCAGTCCCGATGGCTGGCTTCGGAGAAGTCGCCGTTGGGGAAGTGCTTGACGTTGCGGATGTGGGCGAAGGCGATCCGGTCGCAGTGCTTGCGGACGATATCGGCCACGTTGTTGTTGGGATCGGCACCCAGACTGCCGGAGCACAGAGTCAGGCAGTTGCAGGGATGGTCCACCATCTTCAGGAAACGGTCGATGTTCTCGGCGTTGATCAGCAGACGGGGCAGGCCGAAGATGTCCCAGGGGGGATCGTCCATGTGGATTGCCATCTTGATGCCAGTCTCCTCACAGGTGGGCATGATCGCTTCCAGGAAGTATTTCAGGTTGGCCCACAGGGTCTCATGATCCACATGGGCATAGTCCTTGAACAGCTGGTCCAGTTTCGCCATCCGCTCCGGCTCCCAGCCGGGGAAGCTCATGTTATACTTCTCGGTGAAGTCCAGGATGTACTTAGCCATAGCGTTGTAATCGTCCTGGATCATGCCCTTTTCATAGAACAGGGCCGTGGAACCGTCGCCCACAGGGTGGAACAGGTCGGAACGGGTCCAGTCGAAGATGGGCATGAAGTTGTAGCAGATGACCTTGACGCCGAACTTGGCCAGGTTCCGCATGGTGATCTTGTAATTCTCGATGTACTGATCCCGGGTGGGCAGACCGATCTTGATATCGTCATGGACGTTGACCGACTCTACCACATCGATGTTGAAGCCGTACTTCTCGCACTGCGCCTTGACCTCGGCGATCTCGCTTTCCTCCCAAACCTCGCCGGGCATCTTGTGATGCAGGGCCCACACGATGCTGGTGACACCGGGGATCTGCTTGATGTCGGACAGACTGATCTTATCGTTGCCCTCGCCGTACCAACGGAAACCCATTTGCATTGGCATATGAAATCCCTCCAAATCTTTGTTCCACGCCTCCCCCAAGGGGGATCGTTTTTCTAACTGGATTATATCACAAAGACCGCCTTTCTGACAATCAGGTATCGGCGAAATACTAGACAAAAAAACGAAGGAAATTTGGTCATATCTAACAGAAGCGGATAATATATCCACCCTATTTTCGGTGAATATGAATGATCTATGCCCCTCCAGAAAGAAGACTCATCGCAAGGACGAGTCACTGGCCCGTCCGCTGTCGCACCCACGTGGTCCGCGAAAAAAATCGGTGTACACGTCGAATCGATACGCATGATGGCGTCTGCAAAAACGAAGTGACAAACCGCTCTTCCCGTGATATGATATCATAAAAACCGAAAGGAATCATCAATATGCTTCCACAAGCATTTTTACAGCGGATGGAACGCCAGCTTGGAGCCGAGTACCCCAGCTATATCGACTCCCTGGACCGCCCCAGAGCCGTCGCCCTGCGTTTCCGGCCATTAGACGGACAGATCCCTCCCCTGCCCTTCCTGGAGGCCCCCGTCCCCTGGGAGCCTTTGGGCTACTATTATGATCCCACCGCCCGCCCCGGACTGCACCCTTACCACGAAGCGGGCGTATACTATCTCCAGGAGGCCAGCGCCATGGCCCCTGTCACGCTGCTGGACCCTCAGCCAGGAGAACGGATCTGCGACCTTTGTGCCGCCCCCGGCGGGAAATCCACCCAGATCGCCGGTCGCCTGCGTGGCCAGGGCTTCCTGCTTTGCAACGAGATCGAACCAAAACGGGCAAAGATCCTGTCCAGGAACATCGAGCGCCTGGGCATCGGCAACGCCCTGGTCACCAACGAGCATCCTGCCACCCTTGCCCAGCGTTTCCCAGGCTTTTTCCATCGGGTGTTGATCGATGCCCCCTGCTCCGGCGAAGGGATGTTCCGCAAGGAGGAAGCTGCCGTCACAGACTGGAGCCAAAAGACCGTCCAGATGTGTGCCGATCGCCAGCGCCAGATCCTCCATTCCGGGGCCCAACTGGTCTGTCCCGGCGGTCGCCTGGTGTACTCCACCTGCACCTTTGCCCCGGAAGAGAACGAACAGACCATCGCCGCGTTCCTGGCCGACCACCCCGACTTCTATCCAGAAGCTGTGGAAGCCCCCTGGTTCTCTCCTGGTAAGAACGGCTCCTTCCGCCTGTGGCCCCACAAGCTGAAGGGGGAAGGTCATTTCGCCGCTGTCCTGCGCCGTCGGGGCGATGAAGAAGTGCCCGATGTGGACATTCGGGCAGAAAAGCTCCCCAAGGAATGGCTGGACTTCGCCAAGGACCTGGATATCCAGCTTCCCGCAGGCCGTCCCCTCCAATTCGGCTCCAGCCTTTACTGGGTCCCCCAGGAGATGCCGGAGATCTCCCGCCTGAAAGTGATCCGACCCGGTCTGGAGCTGGGCATCGTCAAGAAGGGACGCTTCGAGCCTGCCCACGCTCTGGCCCTCTGGCTGCGTGACTGCGGCAGGTCCGTCAGCTTCCCTGCTGGCTCTGATGAGATGAATCGATACCTCCACGGCGACGTGATACCCTGCACGCAAAAAGGCTGGACTTTGGTGAAAGTGGATGGATATCCCATCGGATGGGGAAAAGGTGACTCGATCGTACTGAAAAACCATTATCCTAAGGGTTTACGGCGATAAATATAGCGGAAATGACACTTTACATAAATCTCTCCGTATGGTATAATCCGTAGATAGAAGACCCCTGAGACGATTACAAGGAGTGGTTCATCCTTGGCGATATATGAGATCAACGGCGGTACCCCCCTGACCGGGTCCGTCACCATCAGCGGCGCAAAGAACGCAGCCGTCGCCATCTTACCGGCGGCACTGCTGATCCCCGGCAGTTGCCGCATCGAAAACGTACCGGATATATCTGACGTGCGGATCCTGCTGGATATCCTGGCAGGCATGGGCGCGAAGGTCCAGAAGCCGGAACCCGGCGTCGTTATGCTGGACTGTTCCGACATCAATGTTACCACACCGGAGCCCACTCTGGTGAAAAAGCTACGAGCCAGCTACTACCTGATGGGTGCCCTCCTGGGCCGCTTCGGTCAGAGCCATGTGGCCCTCCCCGGTGGATGCAGCTTCGCCTCCCGCCCCATCGATCAGCACATCAAAGGCTTCAAGGCCTTGGGCGCTAAGGTGATCGAGGGCGAGGACTTCGTATCCATGGAGCCGGGCGACAACGGCCTGAACGGGAACCGTGTGAGCCTGGACGTGGTCAGTGTCGGTGCCACTGTGAACATCATGATCGCGGCAGCTCTGATCCCCGGCCGTACCATCATCGAAAACGCCGCCAAGGAGCCCCACATCGTGGACCTGGCCAACTTCCTGAACACCATGGGTGCGGACATCTCCGGTGCCGGTACCGACACCGTCAAGATCCGTGGCGTAGAAGCCCTGCAGGGCGGGACCTATACCATCATCCCCGACCAGATCGAAGCCGGCACCTATATCGCCGCTGTCGCCGCCGTGGGCGGTGACGTACTGGTGAAGAACGTGATCCCCAAGCATATGGAATGCATCACCACCAAGCTCCAGGAAATGGGTGCCAAGGTCAT
>JAFTKE010000038.1 GCA_017456045.1 Oscillospiraceae bacterium | reverse complement strand
TGACGCGGTGCGGGCGTTAGCCAAGCGGGCCGGGATGGAGGTGCCGGACGATGAGCAGTATCAGAGCCGGTATCATCAGCAGGAACGGCTGTGGGCGGCCCACAAGGAGGCGGCCCGATTCTTCCACGCCAAGCTCTATGCCCCGGAGGGACAGGGGGCGCTGCAGTATGCGATGGGCCGTGGGATGCCCAAGGGGACACTGACCAAGTTCGGGATCGGTTACGCTCCCGACAGCTGGACGGACCTTGTGGACCATCTGCGAAAGAAAGGCTACACCGACGAGGAATTGAAGGGTTCCGGTCTCGTCACCGTGTCCAAGAAGAATGGCGCGTTGTTCGACCGGTTCCGGGACCGGCTCATGTTCCCGATCATCGATGTGCGGGGGAACGTGATCGGATTCGGCGGGCGGATCATGAAGAAGGACGATCAGGCCGCCAAGTATCTCAATTCCCCGGAGACGCTGATCTTCAATAAGAGAAAGAATCTGTTCGCTCTGAATCTGGCGAAGAAGAGCAAGCAGGGATATATCATCCTGGTGGAGGGGTACATGGATGCCATCGCCCTGCATCAGTATGGCTTCGACTGCGCGGTGGCATCGCTGGGGACGGCGCTGACGGAGGACGGGGCCAATCTGTTGTCCAAATATACGGACCAGGTGGTGCTGATCTATGACGGCGATGAGGCCGGGCAGCGGGCGGCACAGCGGGCGATCCCCATTTTGGAAAAGACGGGGCTGCAAGTGAAGGTCCTGTCCATGCGGGATGCTCAGGATCCTGATGAATTTTTGAAAAAATTCGGTGCGGACCGGTTCAAGCTCCTTTTGGAGGAGTCCTCCAACCGGGTGGAGTACCAGCTGAACGCGATCCGGAAGAAGTATGACATCCGGGAGGACGATCAGCGGGTGAAGTACATCCATGAGTCGGCAGAGCTGATCAGCACTCTGGGCAGCGCGGTCCAGCGGGAGGTCTATGGGAATCGGGTGGCGGAGGCTGCCGGGATCTCCTATGAGGCCGTGAAGATGGACGTGGAGAAGGCGTTCAAGCGGCGGATCAGCCGGGAGAAGAAACGCCAGGAGCAGATCGATCTGGCACCAGCCCGGAAGCTCCAGCCCAAGGCCCGGTCGATCCGGTATGACAACATGAAGTCCGCCATGGCGGAGGAAGCGGTGCTGGCGCTGGTGATGAAGGAGCCGGCGCTGATGCAGAAGGCCAGGGAGCTGAAGGCAGAGGAATTCTCCTGCGAGCTGCTGGGACGGGCGTTCCGACAGCTGAAGGAGCGCTATGATCAGGCGCTGGAGGTCCATCTATCGGGGCTGGCGGAGTTCTCCGGTGAGGAGATGTCCCATCTGGCGGGTATCTGCCAACGGCAGGATGGACCGGTCAGTGAGGATGCCTTGCAGGACTGCATCCGCACCATCCGGGCGGAGCATCAAAGGAGCAATGTTTCCAGTGATGATGATCTGCTGGCGTTTCGTGATAAGTTGAAGGATAGAAAAGGGATGAAGGGATGACCACTGCTTATGTAGAGGCCAATGCTCCGGTGAGCGCCGGGGAGGACGATGTCCGCCAATATCTCAGCGAGATCCGGCAGTTCCCGCTGCTGTCTATGGAGCAGGAGCGGGAGCTGGCGGCCCGTTGCGCCCAAGGGGACGAAGAAGCCATCCGGCAGATGGTGGGATCCAACCTGCGGCTGGTGGTGTCCGTGGCCCGGGAATATGCGGGCCGGGGCGTGCCACTGCTGGATCTGATCCAGGAGGGGAGCATCGGGCTGCTGGTGGCCGCGAAGAGATTCGACCATACTTTGGAATTCCGATTCTCTACTTACGCGACCAAGTGGATCCGGCAGCGGGTGAGCCGATGCATCATGGACCACGGCGCTCTGATCCGGGTGCCGGTACACACCGCCGAGCGGATCCGGAAGGTGACGCTGGCGAAAAACACACTGACTCAGGAGCTTTCTGAAGAGCCTACGATGGAGCAGATCGCTGCGCGCAGCGGTATCTCCGCAGACAAGGTGGAGAAGCTGCTGGCACTGGCGCCCCAGGTGTGTTCTCTGGACGCCCCTGCCGGGGATGAGGATGGGTCCCTGGGCCTCCTTTTGGAGGATGCACGGGCGACGCAGCCTCAGGAGCAGCTGGTGCGGGAGGAGCTGGTGCAGACCATGGAGCGGCTCCTTGGTATGCTGGACGAACGGCAGCGGCAGGTGCTGCGGCTCCATTTCGGTATGGCTGACGGGGGCTGTCATTCGTTAGAACAGATCGGGGCGATCCTGGGAGTCTCCAAGGAGCGGGTCCGGCAGATCGAACGGCAGGCTATGGACAAGCTGAAAAAGCACGGCGCCAGCATGGGATTGGAGGATTTTTTGGAATGAGCGAGTTCGTTTTCCAGGCGGCTCCCTGGGAGCTGGCATTGGATGATATGATATCCGGTGGCGTTTTGTCCGCTGCCCGGTTCCTGACCCTGATGGAAGGGGAAGAGGAGGCCGTGGTGGAGGAAGCGCTGCTGCATTTGCAGGCAGAGAAGGTACTGCTGGACGTGACGGATCTGCCCAAGGCCCATGGCACCGGTGAGGCGGCAGCCCGGCTTCGCCGGGAAGAGCAGCTGGTGGATGCCGGGAAGCTGATGCAGTCGCTGGAGGAAACGGATCCTCTGCGGCTTTATCTGGAGGAATTGGCCCAGATCCCTGCCTGCGGCGATGTGGCTCTTTTGGCGCAGCGACTGCTTGCGGGGGATAAGTCTGTCGTGGAGCAGCTGACGGCGCTGATGCTCAGCCGGGTGCTGGACAGAGCCTGCCAGATGGTGGGCAGAGGGGTGCTTTTGCAGGATCTGATCCAGGAGGGGAGCCTTGGCCTGTGGGAGGGTATCCTCAGCTATGAGGGCGGGGATATCGAAGCCCACTGTGACTGGTATATCCGGTCGGCGATCGGACGGCTGGTGACCCTCCAGGCCCGCAGCAGCGGCGTAGGCCAGAAGCTGCGGCAGGCCATGGAGGACTATCGGGCCGTGGATGAGCGGCTGCTGGGGGAATTGGGCCGGAACCCGACCCTGGAGGAGATCGGGCAGGCTCTGCATATGGCTCCTGAGGAAGCGGCTACTGTGGCGAAGATGCTGGAGTCCGCCCGGGTGCTGGCACAGGCCAAGAAGGTGCCGGAGCCGGAGGAAGAGACTGCCGAGGATCAGCAGGCGGTGGAGGATACCGCCTATTTCCAGATGCGGCAGAGGATCGCGGATCTGCTCAGTGATTTGGATGCGGAAGATGCCCGGTTGCTGACCCTGCGCTTCGGCTTGGAGGGTGGCAAGCCCTTGAGCCCGGAGGAGACGGGGCGGAAGCTGGGACTGACACCGGAGGAAGTGGTCGCCCGGGAAGGGGCGGCGCTGGCGAAGCTGAGAGGTAAAAAATAAACAAAGTGTAGGGCGGGGGCTTGCCCCAATATCATTAAGTTAAGCGCACCCCAAGGCTCCCCCTCGTAGGGGAGCTGTCAGCGAAGCTGACTGAGGGGTCTTCAAAAGTGTGCAAAGCACACTTTTGGTGATCAGCGAAGCTGATCACACACCCCTCCGAGCCGCCTTCGGCGGCCCACCTCCCCTTTGAGGGGAGGCTTGAGATACGTACCTTTCCTTAACTAAGTGACATTGGGTTTTCCCCGCGCTATACAGCTAAAATAGAGGGGGATCTTATTATGGATAAATGTTATTCTATCGCCATCGATGGGCCTGCTGGGGCAGGGAAGAGCACCATCGCGAAAAGGCTTGCCAAGGAACTGGGGTTCGTGTATGTGGACACCGGGGCGATCTATCGTACCGTGGCGTATTTCTTGGATCTTTTGGGGGTCAGCCCCAAGGATGTGGACGGCGTGGAGCGGTACATCGATGAGCTGACCATCGGCATCGAGTATGATGCGGACGGCGTACAGCACATGATCATGAACGGTATGGACGTGTCCGGGGAGATCCGGACTCAGGATATCTCCCAGAAAGCGTCTCTGGTGTCCGCCCATGCGGTGGTGCGGGAAGTGCTGCTGGATATGCAGCGGGACGTGGCTAAGAAGCACAACGTGATCATGGACGGGCGGGACATCGCCACCGTGGTGCTGCCCGACGCCGACGTGAAGATCTTCTTGACTGCCGATCCCGAGGTCCGGGCCAAGCGGCGCTATGAGGAGCTGATCGCCAAGGGCCAGAAAGCGGTCCTGCCCACCATCCTGAAGGAGATCCAGCAGCGGGACTACCAGGATACCCATCGGCCCATCGCACCGCTGAAGATGGCGAAGGATTCCGTGAAGGTGGATACCTCCGCTCTGGACATCGACGGCGTGGTGACAGCGATCCGGGGGATCGTGAAGGAGAAGATCGACCTATGAGCGTGACCGTAGCCAAAAGCGCCGGGTTCTGTTTTGGTGTGTCCCGGGCTGTGGAGCTGGTGGAGCAGTCCGCCGCTTCCGGCAAGCGGGTGGTGACCCTGGGGCCGATCATCCACAACCGCCATGTGGTGGACAAGTTCGATTCCCTGGGCGTGAAGGTGATCGGGTCTGCGGAGGATGCCGAGCCTGACATGACGGTGATCATCCGCTCCCATGGGGTCACCAAGGCGGTGATCGATGCGTTGGAAAAACAGGGCGTGGAGATCATCGATGCCACCTGTCCCTTCGTCAAGCGGATCCACTCGATCGTGGCAAAGGCGGAGGAAGAGGGGCGGCTGCCGGTGATCATCGGTACCCGGTCCCATCCGGAGGTGGAGGGGATCGCAGGCTGGTGCGGCGATTGCCGGATCTTTGAAAGCCCCGAAGAGCTGGAAGAATGGGCAAATTCTGGAAAAGTTGGGGCGGATACCCCTCTTTGCATGGTGTCCCAGACCACCTCCACCGAGGCGCTCTGGAAAAAATGTTGCAATTTTGCAAAAAAACAGTTTACTAACTTGCGAATCTTTGATACAATATGCAGAGCGACGGAAGATCGGCAGGGAGAAGCGGCCATACTCAGCGCTTCCTGTCAGGCCATGGTGGTGGTGGGCGATCCCACCAGCTCCAATACCGGCCGCCTCGCGATGATCTGCCGGGAGCATTGTTCCCGGGTGGCTCTGGTGGATAATGCCGCCGAGCTGGATCCCGCTTTCTTTGACGGGGTCACCAATGTTGGAATCACGGCTGGTGCATCCACACCGGCGTGGATAATAAAGGAGGTCAACAAGACTATGAGCGAAATTACTAATGTTGAGGCTGTGCAGGAGGAGAACTTTGCAGAACTTCTGGAACAGTCCATCAAGACTTTAAATACAGGAGATAAGGTTCTGGGTATCGTTACCGGTATCGGCAACACCGAAGTCC